>NZ_JACSOE010000084.1:0-14033 GCF_014349115.1 Alteromonas sp. BZK5
ATGCTGAACTTAACAAAAGCAATGGCCACATTAGCAGAGTTAAAAGTTTTATTGATAGCGGATGTAGAATAATCAGCTTCATGGTGGTTATCTTTTTAGCTTTCGGTTTGGTCTATGGAGCTTTTCTTGGATTAACAGGAAATAGCATTAAGGAAGTCGGCCAGAACTGGGCAATGTTACTTTCGGTCGGAATAGCAACTACCATAAACTTCATCGGTAGCATTTGGGGAGTGAATCTTAAGACTATTTATCAGTATATATGGAGAAAATTAAGTGACTATATCTCTAAGTGGCTTTTTCGAGAAGATTTTGAAAAGGTCGAGCCAGTTTTTACTGGTGATGAAAATTAACACATATTGAAGTTTCGAATCCGCACAAAAAAACCGACTCAAAGGTCGGTTTATTCAAGCTGGTCGCTTTGCAAAGAATTCGAAATATGGTACCAGAGGCCGGACTTGAACCGGCACGCTATTTCTAGCAACGGATTTTGAATCCGTCATGTCTACCAATTTCATCACTCTGGCATCAAATTTTAATATTTGCGAGGTTTAAAAACTTTGCAAATCTTTGCAAGCATATTTTAGCTTGTTTTAGTCAAAAGGCGCTTACCTTTCAATGACTTGCCTTAGCTTGATTGTTAGACACTATCAGTTTTGAATCCGTCATGTCTACCAATTCCATCACACTGGCATTGTGTATGGTTATCAACGTGGTGTTGATGCATGGCATTATAGCGATGCGGCGCGCCTATACAACAACTTTTTAAGCTTTTTGTGATTAAGTGCCGAAAGATTGTTCAAAAGCGTATTTTGCTTTATCTATTTCTTATTAATCAACAGAACGCACACTTTTACCAACGCTGAAGCGTCCAATTAATCGCTACTACCGCGATTACTGACGATGCAATTGGCATTATGGCTTTTGAATATAACCTTACGTTTCTAAGTAGGATGAGTAAGGGCAATAGCAGCGTAACTATGGCAAGTTGACCCAGCTCTACCCCTATATTAAAAGCGAATACATTCATTACCAAGCTGCCCGACTGGGCGTTAAGGTCGCCAAACACGCTCGCAAATCCCATTCCATGGAGTAGGCCGAACCCAAAGGTAATAAATCCTAAACGCATGATGATAGGGTACACATTGTTAAGCGCAGTTATAGCCACTGATATAGCAATGCCTAGCTCAACAAAACGGCTATCTAGCGTAATAAAATCCAGTGCTGTGGCAGTTAATGTAATCGAGTGCGCTAACGTAAACGTGCTTACCAATATCACCGTGCTTTTTATAATGTGCTTTTTGCTTTGCTCTTTCACCCAGCTCTTATTTTCCCTGTAAAGATTAACGGTGAGCAACGTAGCAACCAAAAACAGTATATGGTCTAGTCCAATGAAAATGTGCCAAACTCCCTGATAAACCATCTCCCCAAACTGCGAAATCCAGCTGTTTCCTGTAGCAGTAGCAGTGATAAAAGAGCGTTCATCGCTTAGTACATAAACACTTGTGTGATCGTTTAACGTTACCGTTGTGAGTAGCTTGTGGGTGGGAAAATCGCTAACTATGCCAGTGTATTGTATCGATACTTCGTTTAAATATACGCAGTTTACCGACAGCGGGTATACCAGTAATGACTCTGCAGATATATCTCGTATAGAAGGGGGAGCAATACTAACCGAACATCGCGTTTCGCTATCTCGAATCACAAGGTGGTTTTGGATATAGTCGTTCGCCATGGTGTGGTTTCTGTTGACTTCACCCCAGATCAAGTTACCGTCATTATTACTATCTAGCCCTGCTGCTTGCCCTATATCTTCAGGCTTTAGCAAGAGCTCGCCAGACAAAGTGTTATTTGAATCGTTTTTAAGCGTTAAATAGCCGTTGCTCAGTTCGTGGGAATGCGTGAAAACGCTGAAGGCGGCAAAGATGAAAAGTGTGATAAATCTAATCATGACTCGTTTACTGAAGGGCGGGAGAACTTTAAGCATTGGTCGATACTTCATTAGCACGGCGAGCGCGCTCTAGGAGGTTTTTGTCATCCAATGACTGTGCGTATTGCCAGTTAATTTCGGCAAATTTAAGCGCCAGTGGGTAATTGGGCTCAATCTCTAAAAAGTAAGTGGCGACCTGTGCGGCGTGAGAACTGTCTTCTCGCCATACTCGAATTTCCATGTTCTTAGCAAGTTGAGCTTGCACTTCAGAGCGCACGATACCTTGCGCTCGTTCCGCAATAGCCCATTTAAGTAGTAAGCCATCGTCGGCTGTCAATATATCGGGTACGGAGTTGCTAAACCCAGAACTCACTGCCTTATAGTTATTCAACGCAAAATGTGCGTCGGCCCAAACTAACATTGCGCTTATAGGTAGCTTTTCGAATTCTGTTTGTGACAAATGCTCAAGCGCGGCTTCAGCGTTACCAAGTTGAAGCGACATGTCTGCAAGTACTTCATAAAACCACTGGCGCTCCGCAGGCCTTGCTTTACTAGTGTAGGTCTCAAAAGCGCTAAGTTTTTTTAGGAATTTCACATCTCTATTTTGTGAAAAATCAGCATTTACCATGCACGTGAAAGCAATTAAAAAGCTTGTTTGCCCTACCAGCTTTTCGCAGTTTTCTTTTGCTTTTTTTGCGTTACCCTGCTGCATATTTATATCTGCCAACAGTAATTGTGCAGCTGGAGAGCGTAAGTGCGCTATTTGATTAAGATGTTGCTTGGCTTGTTCAAACTTATGAATACCTTGTAGTAGTCGAGCCTCTAGAATAACTAAACGCTCTTTTTGGCCAGCACTCAATGAATCGAGTTTTTGTCGCATTATGTTAGTGAATCTTACAATACGCTCCCGCTCATCGCCTTTTGCTTGAAGGTATCTACTTGAAGACAAAATTTCTTCCGCTTCATTGAAACTTGCTATAGATAGCTGTTGAGGCTGCCACGTTGCGATGACGGTATCAAAGTTGAGCGTTTCGGGCTGGGCATAAACCGAACAGGTTGCTATGGCGGAAAAAACGCTCGCTACAGCGAATTTAAGACTCCAGCACTTTATAATCTTCATCAGAACTTCCTTTATAAAAGCCGTCCCTGGCTTTACGGTTGACACTGTGTGCTCACCGTTCGTTATTGACCAATCAATAAATCATCGAACGTGGTGTCGTCAGCATCTTGAGTGAACTCGCGGCCGTTAATTGGCAGAGGTTCATCGGTTGGTGCTTGGTTAAAGGCATCACGGGTATAGCTAGAAAACGATACCTGCTGTGCCTCAATCGTAACGCTAACGGCGGCCGTAACCTCTGGGTTAACACCGTCAGAAACGGTGAATGTGAAGCTATCGCTACCCGTTACCTGAGCGTTAGGTGTGTAGGTAAAGCTGCCATCAGCATTAACTTCTGCATTACCTAACGTACCGTTTTCACCAAGCCCGAAGGTAAGTGGATCACCATCGGCATCGGTTGCTGTCAACGTGCCATCAATCGCAATGTCTGCCTGCGTCGTCAGCATTTCATCAACGGCAACCGGCGCTGCATTTTCTTCTGGCGCTTGATAGTCGTTATCGTCATCACTATCGAAACAACCAGATAGCGCTAGCACTAATCCAGAAATGATCCACACTCTATGTTTCTGCAAAGGTGCTTGAGCCGACTTCGCGAATGAGGATGTATTCAGATTCTTGTTAAATAACCTAATCTTAGACATGATGGATCTCCTTATTCAGAGCCAGCAAGTGGTGTTTTTAGGTACGGAAATGATGAATCAATCATGCTTGCATCAACAGGCGCACCATCAGTGAAAGGTACATTACCCACGCTGGCGTCCTCTGGTGTACAAAGGCCAAGATCTGTATCTTCACCTGCTACGGGGATGGGATAGCACAAGCGGCCCATAACTACGCGAAGGGCAATATCAACCACGTCATCACCCGGGCGACGACCGTTCGGGAATCCTGCTAAGTCATCGCCAGCCACACCAAATGCTGACTGAGATTCGGTTGGCGTTGCTGGGATCCCTGTGTTTAGGCGCAGCATTTCTGATGCTGTTACAGTTGCTTGCTGGTTAACGCCTGGGAAACCTGTAAGGAACGCTGTCACTAAGTCCATACGCGGGAAGTTAGTCGGCGCAAGGGTCTCAATATCCGTACCCAGTGTAGTATTCACTGCATCCTTAAACAGAATGTTCAGTAGTTCTGGCAATGAAGGGTGAGTTACATAATCAGCGAATTGACCGTCTGCACTTGGGTGAGAAGTAGAGAATTTGTCTTTATCGCCAATACCAATAACAAGCTCATTCACTAGTGGGCTACCTAAACGAGACACCTGAGTCATTGCACCGCCGTTGGTTTCAGGTTTCGCAAAAGTGGCATCTGGGTTTAGGATACGCGCCTGCGGTAAACTTGCCGTCGTCCAGCTACCAATTACGCCATTACCTTCACCGGTAATACACGCTTTGGGTACTTCGATAGATAACGCTGTCACGTTTTTATCGGCTAAGTCATCATTCATGGCACTTTGCGTAATACCGCCAGGAAAACCTTCACCATCGCCTGCGCCCGGTGCGCTGTCGCCCTCAACAGGTACATAATTTACCAAGTCGAATGTTTTGCCCAAGTTAACAACGAAGGGGTCTTTACGCTGACCAACAAACACTTTGGCCATGTCATCGCATCCAGGGATACTGAACGAATAAATGAAGCTTTCAGCATAGCGTGCGTATTCCGCTTCACTGGTAAAAGTTTTATTACCAATGTAATCAAGCGGCTTTTTAAACATATCGCCCATGGCGGGAGTAAGAGCAGTGCGCGTGCCTGTCTGCATGTCGCCACTTACCATAGTAAGGCTGTACATTTCTGAGAAGTTTGCTGCGCTTGAATCGTCTGCGCTGATACCGCCTACATTTTTAAGCGGTACTTTCACCATTTTCTGTTCGCCTTCAGGGCCTATAGGCAAGGCGATACCTTCGTTATCGGCAGCAAGCATATTGTTAAACTTAAAAACAAAGCTTAAGTCTTCAACCGCGTCGCCATCGCTATCAATATGAATCGCGTAGTGCGCATTCGGGTCCATTGCAAAGTAGTTAGGGCCACCATAGGCATCTTGCAGTGGAATATAATTTGCTATGAAAGTCACATAATCTTCACGGCCTTGTTCATAGCTATTGAAAGCATAAAAGTCGGTGCTATCTAACGCTGGGTGGCGAGTGATATTAGGTGCTTCTCGGTGACTTGACGCTATTGCGCCAGCAGTTACGGCTGCACATGTCACGGCGACAGCCAGTGACAAAGTTTTGCGTTTGAATTGGATCATGTCGAGTCTCTCTGCTTTTTTATGAGTTCAAGAGACCAAACGACTGAGGTTTCACCTTAGATGCAAAAATATTTAAAAAATTAAAATAAAGTTTTTATAAAAAGTAAAAGGCCACGTTTCGTGGCCTTTTGGTGTGCTGCTTTGTGCGTAAAATTACACGGAAACAATCGGCGCTATATATAGCACTTCCGTTGGTGCGCCTGTTACCGAGCCGCCTGGTGCTTCTAAGCTCACTGCTAACGCTGCGATACTTTGATCTAGCAAGATATCTGGTGTCGCGCGCGTGTCGCCATTAACTTCAGGCATCAAGCCGAGAGAAATTGGTGCTTCGCCGTTTGCCGGCACCATCCAAAGCTCATAGTCTTTGTCTGCTAACGCCACAAATGCATCGGTGACCTTAACAACCATGGTTGTGTCAGAAACTTCTATTACCCACAATGGCGTGTTATCAGCATTATTGACTACGGCAATATGGGAAACCTCTGGGGTAGGCACAGGTTGCATCAGGAAAAGCAATACAGCTAACACCAATGCAGCAGCTGTGGATATGAACGATAAGTTCTTCCAGCGTTTCTGCTTTTCTTTTTCAAGATCAACTACATTGTCGCTACTGGGTATACTATTAGTAGTCTGACCGACAAACTCTGTATCATTGGCCGCTTTGTGGCCAAGCTTCACTTGTATGCTCTCCCACACGCTGTCAGGTGGTGTCACCGGAGGCAAGGTTTCAGCAAATCCAGTAAGGTATTGCTCCCATTGTGCGGTTGCATCGCTAACAGCCTGATACTGCATCATTAACTTTTGATAGCGCGTACGCGCTTTGCCGCGCAGCGTTCCAACTACATATTCAGCGGCGAGGGCGTTTAATCGCTCTTCTTTTAAATAATTCATAGTGATAGGCACCTCTGCAAGCTTTGCAAGCCTCGTCTTATCCAGCTTTTAATGGTTCCAAGTGGTGACGCCAAGTGAGTTACCACCTCTTGATGCGACATACCATTCACATAGGCTAAATGGATAGCCTGACGCTGCGGTCCATCAAGTTCATCTAAACAAGAGGCCAATTTTGCTTGCTCTGCCTCTAACTTTATTGATTGCGTGGTTTCCATACCTGACGGTGCGTCATCATTTAATTCGACTTCATTTCTTACGTTGTGATAGCGGATTAAATCGAGCGCACGATAGCGAGCTATACTGACCATCCAGGTAAGTACCGTACCTTTGCCTCGTTGATAATTACCGGCGTTATGCCAAATTTTTATATAGGCGTCTTGTGTGGCTTCGTCAGCGAGTTCAGGGCGTTTCAAAAGCCTTAAAGCAACAGCGTAGAGCTGTGGACTGGTTATCTTATAAAGCTCTGCGAACGCTTTTTTGTCGCCGTCTGCGGTTTTACACAGCAGAGGAAACAGAGTTTCGTGTTCCATTGTTGCTCCTATTTTTATCGTTGTAGCGCGGCCATTTGTTTATTGCTCTAACTATTTGGCGGCTACTTCTTAAAGTAGCATGTTTTATATACAACTGCCTGAATGGTTACCTAATCAATAGACAGACCCCAAACAGTAAAGCGTTTATGTATTAATACTTTACTGAAAAGGTAAGGCGAACATTTCTTGGCTCTACAGGGTGATAATGCAAATCCTCAATCCCTTCCTCTGGCTCTCCGGGCAGCCTAGATGCGTAAAAATAATCAATATCGTGATCGTCACTGTCTAGGGCATTGAGTACTTCTAACGTTACGTCCCAAGTTGGCTGGCGATAGGCAACTTGAGCATTCACTAAAAATGTTGACGGCGGTGAAATTTCATCGAAGCTTTCTACGGTGCGAGCACTTAAGTAGCGGCTTCGTAAGGTATAGCTGAACCCTAGTTGGTTACTTCTTTGATAGTAGGTTAGCCCTGCACTCACCACACCTGGCACGGTGCCATCGATGTGGCGACCTTCGCCTTCAACGCTGTCGCTAAATCGGGCTTTGGTCCACGCAGCTTCAATGTCTGTTGTTAGGTGATGGCTTATCCAGTAGTAGGCACTCACTTCAATGCCGTGCCTCTCGGAGGGGCGACTGGCTTCAGTAAAGCCTGCATCACCAACATATACCAGCTCGCTATCAAGCTCTAGGCGCCACAAGGCAGCAGACAGGTTATAGGTTTTGTTATCGGTATAGTTAACGCCCGCTTCATAGCCAAGGCTCTTTACTAACAAGGGAGCAGCTTCGGTGGCGTCACCACTTACCGGGTCTATGCTAATTGTTGCTCCTCGCGCATCGTTAGAGTGAAAGCCCTGCCCAATGTTGGCAAATGCGGTGAGTTGGTCTGATACACCGTACTTCAAGCCTGCTTTAAGGGTAAATAAACCGTCACTTTCGCTACCTGAATTGGCCCCAAGACTGCTGGTAACGTCCACATCTAAGTAATCGTATCGACCACCTAATGACAGGCTTAGTGCGTCGCTTAATACGATGTTTGATTGAGCAAAAAGTGCATAGCTGTTGCTGTTAATCTCGTCTTCTCGGATAGTGCCAAAGCGGGTTAAGTTTTGGGTGCGATACAAACCCACGTTTTCAATATCGTCGAAACGCCACTGGCCGCCTAAGGTAATACTGCTTCCATCCGTAAGCGCCAAGGGAAGGGTAGTGAATATTTCACCACCGTAAATTTTTCGGTCGTCGGCCTGTTCGAATTGATCGCCTGTCTCTGGGTTATCAAGAAAGTAAGTAAAATTTGAAAAAAGGCTTAGCGTTGTATCTATGGCATACAGTGAGGCATTCCATGTATCACTCGTATAGTTTGCGGAGAGACTATAGCGAGACGAATCACCGCCAACTTGGGTGTCGATAGAGCCAAGACGGTCTATTAAGCCGCTTTCAATAGCGCGCTCAGGTACCTGGTCAGCACCGTTCCAGCTATTATCGTAGGCCATTCCTGTAATGGTGAGTTGGCCGTCTAACAAAGGCGTAATATAACGAATATGGGCGTTTTTCTTTTTTACATCTTCGTCAACGTCAGTCCACGGGCCGTCATAGGTTTGATATTCCAGCGCTGTAACAACGCGGCTCTCTCCTGCTTCAAAGTGATTTAATGCAACAGCGCGCTTGAACCCATATTCTCCTAAGCCTAAGAACAACTGGTTTTGCTCAAGTGAATCTCTTAAATTGAAGAACGCCCCGCCAGCGCTAGAAAAATCGCCGATGTTGGCATAATAGGTGCCTTTGAAGTAGCTTAGATTGTCGATAAATTCGGGGATAATAAAGTTAAGGTCACTGTAGCCTTGGCCATGTCCGTGGCTTCGCATGTTCACTGGCATACCGTCTACACTCACCGTGAAATCAGTGCCATGGTCTAGGTTAAATCCACGCAAAAAGTACTGGTTGGCTTTTCCCGAACCGCTGTGTTGGGTCACCATCATGCCTGGGATGAATTCGAGTATTTCACCGGCGCGCAACATTGGGCGTTCAATCAAGGTGTCACCAGACACCCATCCCTGCGAAGCCGAGATAAACTCTCCGTCTTTTACAGATGAGTCACCACGTACTCGAATATGCTCAATATCACCTTCGGGGTCGTCTAACGCCATTGCAGCGCCCATACCAAGCGAAAATGAGCTAGCGAGAAGTGTTGTTACCAGAGTTTTTGCTGTCACCGTATTTACGTCCATTATCCGTTTGTAATAGCAATAACGATTAACAATGGTTAATGGATGCAAAAAGGTGGAAATCATTTTTCTTTGCCTATTGCATTATTAAATGCCGTTAACTAAGGCTTATGTTGTTTAAGCTATCTGGTGCTTGTGTCAAAATAAACGCTGTTGTTAATGAAGTGAAGAGAAGCCCGTGGCGAGACACGACAGAAAAGCCAAGAAGAAGTCCCCATCATCAAACCCTCTAAAAACGAAGGATGATAAAAACGCGCCCAACTCAGAATCAGACAGTTCATCGCTTGAGCGGGCGGGGTTTGTGCGACGATTGTTGGCAATGATTTACGATACACTAGTAGCCACTGCCGTAGGGATGTGTGCGGCCATGGTCATGATCGTAACGCTGGTGGTTATGCTGAAAAATGGCGCGCTTGACCTACAAGGCTATGCTGAACCTGCCGATCTGATTCAGGCCTCTTTTGGTTATAAGCTGCTTATTCAAACGTGGGTGGGCTTGTGGATAGCTGGGTTTTTCTTGTGGTTCTGGCGCAGGGGCGGGCAAACCCTAGGCATGCGTGCATGGCGTTTGCGAATTTACAGCACGGTTGAAGAGCCAATGACCTGGCCGCGCTTGTTCATTCGCCTTATAGCATCGCTAGGAGGTCTAGGCACCTTACTTGTCTTGTTTGATTTTAAAAATAAACAATCACTGCAAGACCGACTGGCAAAGACTGAAGTGTTGAAGCTGACCAAAGAAGCGAACGACCACAAGAGCTGGTAAAGGTGCTTTGTAAGGCGCAAAAAAGTCACAAAAAAAGAGGCTGTAAGGCCTCTTTTTTATTAGTTTTGACTATTGAATTAGATGAATGCTGATAGGTGATCAACGCCTCAACATTACCCCTGCAATGGCCGCGAACAGCAAGCTTGGTAGCAGAGCCCCTAAGAACGGAGGCAGTTGATAAACTAAACTCACTGGACCAAATACTTCATTGAGAATAAAGAAACCGAAGCCTGTCAGTACGCCCATGATCACGCGTGCGCCCATTGTAACGCTACGCAGCGGGCCAAAGATGAACGACAATGCCATTAACAGCATTACGCCTACCGAAATAGGTTGGAATACCTTGCGCCACAAGGCGAGTTGATAACGAGAAGGGTCTTGGTCGTTGTTGTCTAGGTAGTTCACGTAATCCAGCAGCCCAGTAATAGATAAAGCCTCTGGCTTAACCGCAACAATGCCTAGTTTGTCTGGTGTCAGTGTTGAATTCCAACGCATGCGGTTATTTTCATCTACCGTAACATTCGTTTCAGTAAACTTGGTTACTTCAACGTCGCTTAGCCACCAACCGTCGCCGTCGAAGGCCCCATTTTTAGCGTGAGTAATGCTCTCTAGCGACAAGTCAGGGTTAAAGCTAAATATGCTCACATCTTTGAGAGAGTCTTGGCTTAACACCTGACCTATGCTTACAAATCGGTCGCCATCCTTTGCCCACACCAGCTTATCGGAAGAAAATAAACTACCGCCTGAAATGGCTTCAGTTCTTATCTGTTTTGCCTTGGTTTCACTGTACGGGGTGACCCACTCGCCAACGGCCATCACTAATAAGATCATTACAAGGGTCGACTTCATGGCTGAGTTTATGATGTTCCAGCGGCTCATACCTGCGGCCTGCATCACTACCAATTCGCTATTGCTAGCCAGTACGCCCATGCCAATAAGGCCGCCCAGCAATGTTGCCATAGGGAAGAACTGCTCTAAGTCGCGAGGCAAGCTTAGCAATACGTAGATAAAAGCGACCAGCATGTCATAGTCGCCTTCGCCAATTTTTCGCAGCTGTTCTACAAATTTAATAAGCGCGCTTAAGCCAATTAGTACACTAAGCGTAACGGTAATAGTGCCTAACAGCGTACGGGCGATATATAAATCGAGGATCTTAAACATCTACTTTTTCCCCAATATCCAAGCGCGAAGCTCAGTGCCGGTTTTTCTGTCTCGCACAATCAACATGACACCAATAATCAGCATGATGGTATGCACCCACCATAAGCCAAGCTGAGGTGGCATTTTGCCGTCTTCTAACACTCGTCTACTCGCAAGCAGCAGCAAGAAGTATCCCAAGTAAAGCAGGATGGCAGGGAACATTTTACCAAAGCGCCCCTGACGCGGGTCGACTGCGCTTAGCGGCACAGCAATTAGTACTAAAAACGGAATGGAAAGCGGTATGGCAATACGCCACTGAAGTTCTGCTCTAGCTTCAATACTGTCGTCTTCCCACAGTTCGTTAGTAGGCAGTACGCTTACCTTACGACGAGTTTCGTCGGCAGGTTTATCGGCAATCTGAATTTGGTATTCGTCAAATTCTACTTTGCGGAAAGCCTTTTCAGATTGCTTTCCTTCGTACTGTACCCCTTCTTTCAACACAAGGTTTCGCGTGCCGTCAGGGTTATTGGCCACTTCACCAGTTTGTGCATAAACAACGCGCACGTCGCCTTCGCTATCGTCCGTTTGATTTTGCGATAAAAACACACGTTGTAGCTTATCGTTGTTGTCTACATCGTGAACAAAAATAACCGCTTTTTCGTTACCGGTTTGCTGGAATCTACCTGGCATTAACGCTGATATTCCCGCCTCATTTCTGGCTTTTTCTCGCAGCTGATATTCGTTCTCTGCAGCCATTGGCGCGAAATAAAGGGTAATTGCGCCTGTGACGATCATGATAAGTACAGACAAGAACAGCATTACCCGCGTTACATACCATTCACTGATACCACAGGCTCGCATTACGGTCATTTCACTGTCTACATACAGCCTGCCATGTGCCAGCATAATGCCCAAATAGGCGCTGATAGGCAGCACTAGTGAAGAGAGGATAGGGGCATATAAACCTAGGAAGCCAAGCACTAGCCCAGCGGGAATATCACCGTCTGAGGCGTCGCCCAAAACGCGCACAAATCGCAAGGTGACAAAAATTGCCATTAGGATAAAGAAAATCGCTAACTGAGATTTCAGCGTTTCCTTAAGTAAATAGCGGAATATCAGCATCTCAGCCCTTCCGGAAAATTAGGAATTTTAGTGAAAGAAAGCACAATTTTGTTTAAACTTACCGTTTTTACAAGTTTTGCCTGCAATCATAAACCGTTTGCATGGTGTTTTGACGCAAATTTAACCTATATTCAATAGGTCTTTAAGCGTAAATTGCAGCGAACTAAAAAGTTATGCTGCGTATTAAAACATAAAGCAGCGCGAAACGTTACGTGATTTTAGTCATCGTGCAAACCATAAACGACGAAAAGCGAGGTGATATCGTGGAGTTTAGTGTAAAAAGTGGCAGTCCTGAAAAGCAACGCAGCGCATGTATTGTTGTGGGTGTCTTCGAGCCGCGCCGCCTAACGGCAGTGGCTGAACAGCTAGACGAAATCAGTGAAGGTTATATCAGCAACTTGTTACGCCGTGGCGACCTTGAAGGTAAAGCCGGCCAAATGTTGTTGCTACACAATGTGCCAAATGTACTAAGCGAGCGCGTGCTTCTAGTCGGTTGTGGTAAAGAGCGCGAATTAGACGAGCGTCAGTACAAAAACATTATTGCCAAAACCATTCAAACATTGAATGAAACAGGCTCAATGGAAGCGGTATGTTTCCTTACCGAACTTCACGTTAAAGGTCGCGATACCTACTGGAAAGTACGTCAGGCAGTAGAAGCAACTGAAGACACGCTTTACACCTTTATGCAGCTTAAAACCAAGAAAGGCGAACCACGTCGCCCACTGCGTAAAATTGTATTTAACGTACCAACACGCCGTGAACTTACTGTGGGTGAACGTGCAGTTGAACACGGTTTAGCGGTTGCTCGCGGTGCGAAAGTGACCAAAGACGTGGCTAACATGCCGCCAAACATCTGTAACCCAGCGTATCTGTGGCAGCAAGCGCAGGAGCTTGCCAGCCAGTACGACAGCGTAACCGCTGAAGTCGTTGATGAAACCCAAATGGCCGAGCTTGGTATGCAAGCGTATTTGGCTGTTGGCCGTGGTTCAGACAACGAAAGTATGATGAGTATTATGCATCATCGCGGTGGCCCAGCTGATCAAGCCCCAATTGTACTTGTAGGTAAAGGCCTTACGTTCGATTCAGGCGGCATTTCAATTAAGCCAGGCGAAGCCATGGATGAAATGAAGTACGACATGGGTGGTGCTGCTGGCGTACTTGGTACTATGCACACTATCGCGGCGCTGAATCTGCCCATTAACGTTATTGGCGTATTGGCAGGCTGTGAAAACATGCCAGATGGCAAAGCGTACCGTCCGGGTGACATACTAACGACCATGTCAGGTCAAACCGTTGAAGTACTAAACACTGATGCCGAAGGCCGTTTGGTACTGTGCGACGCGTTAACCTATGTAGAGCGCTTCGACCCAGAGCTAGTGATTGACGTAGCCACGCTAACTGGTGCAGCGATTATCGCACTTGGTCACCATGCGACAGCTGTAATGAGCACGCACAACCCACTTGCTCACGAACTACTTAATGCATCAGAGCAAAGCTCAGATCGCGCATGGCGTTTGCCGCTGTGGGACGATTACCAAGAGCAGCTTGAAAGCCCGTTTGCCGACATGACCAACCTTGGTGGTCGCCCAGCAGGCTCAATTACCGCAGGTTGTTTCTTGTCGCGCTTCACTAAGAAGTACAACTGGGCTCACCTTGATATTGCCGGTACGGCATGGCGCAGTGGTAAGAACAAAGGCGCAACTGGCCGTCCAGTACCCATGCTTTCTCAGTTCCTAATGAACCGCGCTGATATCAAGTTAGAGGACTAATCATTTATGCCACAAGTGATATTTTATCAACTTACCAGCAGTGACAATGGTGTGGCAGGCCGCGCCAGTGAAGTCATTGCCTCAGCGTTTGCTAATAAGCAAAAAATTAGCGTGCTGTGTGATACACAGGCGCAGGCTGAAGAAGTTGATGAATTGTTGTGGCAGCTGCCGGCTGACCGCTTTGTTCCCCATAACCTTTACGGTGAAGGGCCGCAATCGGGAACGCCGGTGGAAATTTGTTGGCGGCCAGAGCAGGTAGCCCGACGACAAATGGTGGTTAATGTGGGGTCCGGTATGGTGCCTTC
>NZ_JACSOE010000085.1:0-13943 GCF_014349115.1 Alteromonas sp. BZK5
AAACGACCTGACAGGTATTACCCCAGAGTAGTGAGGAAAAGACCGACTAAATACCCCACAAAGAAAAATGCCAGTCAGCTTAACTGACTGGCATTAGGCAGGGATGCCGGCAATAAGTGGAGTGGGACTCCAATGAGGGTAAAACACACAAAAGCATTAAAACTCAGGGAGATGTCTTAAAACTTGTATGCAGTATAGAACCAAGTTTTAAATAGGAAAATCGTTAAAAATTGATTGTAGTAATCGGAAAATTAGAATGTGCTGAATAGCGAATAGCGAATAGCGAATAGCGAATAGCGAATAGCGAATAGCGAATAGCGAATAGCGAATAGCGAATAAAGAAAATTGGGCTACACAAAAAACAGCGTGTAGCCCAAAGGGGGGATTAGGCTAAACCTAGCTTCTTCTCTAGGTAGTGGATGTTGGTTCCACCCGCGAAGAAGTTTTCATCGGCCATAATGGCACGCTGAAGAGGGATGTTCGTTTTAATTCCTTCAACCACAATCTCTTCAAGGGCATGGCGCATACGAGCAATCGCTTCGTCGCGGCTTTCACCATAAGTGATAAGCTTACCAATCATTGAGTCGTAGTAAGGAGGCACGTGGTAGCCCGCGTAAATATGCGACTCCCAACGAATACCTAAACCACCTGGCGCATGGAACATATCAATAGGACCAGGGCTAGGAATAAAGGTTTGTGGATCTTCTGCGTTAATTCGACATTCAATAGCGTGGCCACGAATTTGAATTTGCGACTGATCAATTGACAGTGGCTGACCGGCTGCAATGCGAAGCTGCTCTTTAATAAGGTCAACGCCTGTGATCATTTCAGATACAGGGTGCTCTACCTGAATACGGGTATTCATTTCAATGAAATAGAATTCACCGTTTTCATATAGGAACTCGAAAGTACCTGCTCCGCGGTAGCCAATTTCAATACAGGCTTTGCGGCAGCGATCGCCAATCTTGGTGCGCATTTGCTCAGAAATACCCGGTGCAGGCGCTTCTTCAACCACTTTTTGGTGGCGACGTTGCATTGAACAGTCACGCTCACCTAAGTGAATGGCGTTACCTTGGCCATCGGCTAATACCTGAATTTCAACGTGACGTGGGTTCTCAAGGAATTTTTCCATGTAAACCGTTGAGTTACCAAATGCAGCGCCAGCTTCTGCTTGCGTTGTTTCAATGGCTTTAATCAACTCAGCTTCGCTGCGCACCACGCGCATACCACGACCACCGCCGCCGCCCGCAGCTTTAACGATGATTGGGTAACCAATGCGCTTAGCAATGGCTTTGTTGCGCTCTACGTCGTCAGTTAGCGGGCCGTCGGAACCGGGTACACACGGTACGCCTGCTTTTTTCATGGCGTTGATAGCAGAAACTTTGTCACCCATAAGGTTGATAGTTTCAGCTTTAGGGCCAATGAAAATAAAGCCGCTTTTTTCTACCGCTTCAGCAAAGTCTGCGTTTTCCGCTAGGAAACCGTAACCTGGGTGAATTGCAATAGAGTTAGTGACTTCTGCAGCAGCAATAATGCGAGGAATGTTCAGGTAGCTTTCGGTTGCCGATGCTTTACCAATACAAATCGATTCGTCAGCCAGCAACACGTGCTTCAAGTTTTTATCCGCAGTAGAGTGCACTGCTACGGTTTTGATGCCTAGTTCTTTACAGGCTCTCAAAATACGCAGGGCAATCTCACCACGGTTAGCAATAAGTACTTTATCTAGCATAGTTAAGCACTCGCTTATTCAATGATGAACATTGGCTGGTCGAACTCTACAGGATCTTGGTTTTCAACCAAGATTGCCTTAACCACGCCTGCTTTATCTGCTTCAATTTGGTTCATCATCTTCATCGCTTCAACGATACAAAGCGTGTCGCCAACTTTTACTTGCTGACCAACTTCTGCAAACGGTTTTGCCGTTGGTGAAGATGCACGGTAGAACGTACCTACCATTGGAGACTTAACAACGTGACCCTCTGGCTGTGCTGGCTCAGCTGGCGCTTCAGACGCAGTGGTAGCTGCCGCTGCTGGAGCTGGTGCCATTTGCGGTGCTGCAAAGCTGTAGTTCATTGGCGCTTGAACACCCGTTGGACCACGGTGGATGCGTACAGACTCTTCGCCTTCAGTGATCTCTAGCTCGGCAATGCCAGATTCTTCCACTAGTTCGATGAGTTTTTTAATCTTTCTAATATCCATGTTCTGTCTCTGCTTTATTTTTGCGATTTCGGTAAATTGATTGCTGCAGTAAGCGCGAGCGAGTAGCCCATGGCACCAAGACCAACAATGACGCCAGCTGCAACATCAGAAAAATAGGAATGGTGACGAAACGGTTCACGGGCATGAACGTTCGACAAATGCACCTCAATAAACGGGATATTGACACTTAATAATGCATCGCGAAGAGCGACGCTGGTGTGCGTGAAGGCAGCAGGATTAATAATAATGGCATCAACAGTACCCATAGCAGCGTGCACGCGATCGATCAGTTCAAACTCCGCGTTTGACTGAAAATGCGTTAAGGTCACGTTGCTTGACGCAGCCTGCGCCTGCAAATCATCTACGATGTCTTGCAAGGTTTGTGTGCCGTATTTGTCGGGTTCTCTTTGGCCTAACATATTCAGGTTAGGGCCGTTCAATAACAAAATATTCATCTAGTTTGCTGCTATCTTCGGGAAAAAGTCACGGTTATTGTCATTTCAACAAACTTTTGTGACAGTTGCACGAAAAAAAGCCAATTAATTTGCTCGTTTATTGTGTTAAATGCTGATTATAGTGATAGATAAAGATTTCGCAGCAAAATACTGGTCTAATCAGGTGTTTTCGGCGCAAAGTTTATTGGGAAGTTTGCTTGTTGGCTGCCTGTGAAACCGCAGCATGCTGCACTCTCAGAAGGCGTTAGTGGGGGATGAGATGGCAGTTTTAACGAAAAGTATCAGTATGTATTGCTATAAATGCTAAGGCGAGGCCTTGGTTAGGGCGCTGTCGAGGGAAAACGGCACACTCACGTACTTACCATGGAATTTGGCTACATAAATGCCAAAGTGAAGGTGGGGTAAGGAAGAAAACCCCGTATTGCCGGTATAACCGATAAGCTGCCCGCGCTTTACAGTTTGCCCTCTTGTTACTACAACACCTTTATATTTCAGGTGGTAGTATTCGCCGGTGGTTCCGTCGCTATGAAGAATAACAACGTAGTTAGCGTATTTTGCAAACTTCGGCGTTGGCCCGCCTTTCGTGCCGTCATCTTTCGTGTCGATCACTACGCCTTCCCGGGCGGCTAAAATAGGTGTACCTACAGGCGCGGCAAAATCGAGAGCATACCTTGACGCCCCAGAATGACTAAAATTGCCGTTAAAGCCTTGAACAATACGGTATTTGCTAGCTGGTTGTAGCGGTGGCAGGTACGTATAGGCGTTGTCGTGTATCGCGTCTACGCGCCCCACCGTCCATTTAACGCGCATAGATGCCCAGAATGCGTCGGCATTTTTTACTACGCCAAGGGGCACTTGGTCATTGGTATCTAAAAATGCGTTAACGTGGGCTTTCGATTTAAGCTCCCCATTGCCTGTGGGAATGTCTTGCATAACATTGGAATACAGAGTTAGCGCTACGGGCAATTCTACTTTTCTCTGTACTGAGACTAAATAAAGAGAAGAAGACGAAGGCGTAAGCTCAAAACAAAAGCGTTTGTTATCAAAGCACCCCGTGGTTTTCGCCGTTATTGATAGGGAAAAAGTGAGCGAAATAAAAAAGAAGGCCAGCATTGAAGCCACCCTTCTTTTCTGAAACCCGTTTCTACCCAAGATAAAGAGAGCGGCGCTTCGCACCGCTCGCCATATGAGAAGAGGAAAGGCCTTGAATCGAAGCACCTTAGTCCAAGCGACCACTTTGACCGTCATTAGTGTCAGATCCATTGTTAAGCCACTCGTTTACGTGACCGGCAAAGGCGTCTGCTTTCATAAACCCGGTGACACGAGCTTTGGTTAGCTCGTCGCCGTTTTCGTCAAAGAACAAAATGGTAGGCAGGCCTAGCACAGTAAAGGTGTCAAAAATCTCCTGACGTTCTGGTGTGTTATCGGTAAGGTCCATCTGCATCCATACCGTATTGCTAAGCGCAGATACCACTTGCTCGTCAGGGAACGTGTACTTCTCGAACTCCTTACAGGCTACGCACCAGTCGGCGTACAAATCGACCATCACGGTTTTACCTTGTGCGTTAGCCGCCGCTATTTTATTACGTAAGTCTGCCAAGTCTCGCGCAACAACAAAGTCTGGGTGCCCTGCGTGAACACCATCAGAGTGCTCGCCCCAAAGCCCTGTGTTTAGCCCTGCTTGATAAGTAAGGCCAGCACTTCCCATAATGCCTATTGCCACCACAACAGCACGTACAAGCTTCATCAGTGAGTTTTTACTGGCGCGATTGAGTACCCAGTAGTAACCGAATAAACCGAAGCCAAGCAATCCCCATAGGAAGCCAGTGGCTGGGCTATTATATAAACGCTCAATAAACACAATGGCCACGGCAAGCATCATAAAGCCGAAAGTCACCTTAACCACATTCATCCAGTTACCTGCTTTAGGTAGGAGTTTTCCACCTGTCATGCCGAACAGAATAAGTGGAACGCCCATACCAATGCTTAATAAGTAAAGCGAAACAAAACCTAGCGTCATATCGCCAGTTTGGGCGATGAATAACAATATGCCAGTTAGCGGGGCAGTAGTGCAGGGCGAAGCGATAAGGCCAGACAATACGCCCATAATAAACACCCCTGCGAAACTGCCGGGCGTTTGATTGTTACTCATGTGAGTGAGCTTTTCTTGATACTTTGCCGGTAGCTGAATTTCAAAGCCACCAAACAGGGCAACGGCAAGCGCCACAAATAGCACAATGAATAGGCCCAGCACCACAGGGTGTTGCAGCGCAGCCTGAAACTGCGCCCCTGCCACAGCGACAACCAACCCAAGCAACGAGTATGTAATCGCCATACCTTGAACATAAACAAAGGTCAGCCAGAATGAATGCGATGCGGTTTTAGGTTTGCCCTGACCAATCACAATGCCCGACACAATGGGGTACATAGGAAATACGCAAGGCGTAAAAGCTAAGCCGACACCTAGCGCAAAAAACAGAGCTAAAGTGAGAGTAAGGTTATCTTTATCGATTAGCCTTTGCGCTAAATCGAACTGCTCGCTTTGAGAAGAGGCCGCTGCGTCATTTGAATTTGAGGTCGTATCTGTATCAGCAACTGCACTGCTTCCCACTTCATTTAAATACACGACTTTCACTGTGGGCGGGTAGCAAAGCCCTGCGTCAGCGCAGCCTTGATAGCGAATTTTAACTACGCCGTCACTGAGTGCTGACTCAATGGGTAAGGTAATAGATACGCCGTTATAAAACACTTCAGACTCGCCAAAAAACTCATCCTGAATCATTACCCCATTTGGGTACTCAGGCTCGCCAATTTCGGCTTGTTTCGCCACAAACTTAAACTGCTTTAGATACAGATAATAGCCTTCCGCAATATCGAAACTTACCGTAAGCGCGTCGCCTTTTTGGTTAAAATCGAACGCAAACGCTTGGTCTACATCTAAAAATTGGGGTTCATCCACGAACGGATCGTCAAAGGCATTGGGCACCTGAGCCGAGGCGAACGTGCTTAATAACGTCATTAAACAAAATGCTGAAAGTACATAAGCGCTAAAGCGACGAAACAGTGAAGCTGATGCAGTGCCTGATGGAAAAGGAGGTAAAGTCATAAAGTTACAGTTCATTTTTATCTATTTTGCGTTGTCGTTATTTTTATTAGAATTACGTTTTAACTAGCGCTGTAGCGTGGTTTGTAACCACTGACCGTAAGCGCTGCTAGCCTCAGCATTAAGTTCTAACCATTCAGGGACATCATACGGATGTAGTTCGCTTACTCTATCGAAGGCCTGTAAAACGTGTTGTGTGTTCGTTTTAATAAGCAGTTGGCATTCTACGTCGGTTTCCACCTTCCCCTGCCACTCATAAACGGACTCTATACCCTTGATTATGTTGACGCAGGCGGCAAGCTTTTCTTCAACGAGCGTGCTGGCAATTAACTGCGCTGTCTTTTCATCGGGCGTGGTGCACAATACAAGCTTAATTGTCATGAACTTTTCCTACTTTATTTCGCGCCTGTTACTTTGCTAATGGGTCGATATGTAATTGACCTGAAAAGTCGCACTATTCTTTCATAGCTACAGTATATCACGGTCGTTATCGGTCGCTTTAAGTGGCTATTTAAGCGAAAGGGTGGGCACCTTTTCTTGTTATTACGTACAAAGACCCTATAACAGGTTATGAATACATGAAAGAGGAAGCATTTTGCGGGTTTTATTTATACTGTTTGCCCTATTACCTATTTTAGAGATTGCGTTGCTGATAAATGTGGGCAGCGTGATCGGTGGTTGGAATACCGTTGGCTTGGTACTTCTTTCTGCCTTTATTGGTGCTTATTTTGTTAAGCGCGAAGGCGTAAGTACGCTGCAAACGGCACAAGAAAAAATGCAGCGAAATGAAGTGCCGGGTAAAGAGTTGGTTGAAGGCCTAATGCTAGTAGTTGCGGGCATCTTACTAGTGACGCCAGGCTTTATTACCGATATCTTCGGTTTCCTTTTAGCAATGCCGGGCTCACGTCACTTCTTTGCCGCCCAGGTAAGTAAGCACATGAAAATGCGCGTTGTTGCTCCGGGTATGGGGCCGGGAGCTTCAGGTTTCGGACAAGGTCAGTCACCGTTTGGACAAAGTCCTTTCGATGAGCGTTCTCGCTCACACAATAACGATGGTGATGTGTTTGAAGGTGAGTACACCGATCACACCACTAACGACCCAGATAAGCGCTTAAAATAGCGAGCCCCAACGCCCTCTCCGTCAGGTTATGAGCGCCGTTTACCGCGATAAACGGCGTTTACTTGCCTAGTAAAAAGAAGTATTTAGCGAAAAAACCAAATTTTTTACATTTTTTTGCTCAAAAACCCTTGAAGTTATCTGGGTACTACCCCATCTATCCGTGCAGAAACGATTTTAACTGCTCAGCAATGAGCAACCTTAAACACACGGCATTTAGATTGTCTGAATGTCGACAATTACATTCATTTGAATAGTGGAATTTTCAGGAGACTTGAAAATGGCAATTCGTCCTTTACACGACCGCGTAATCCTTAAGCGCGCAGAGCAAGAAAGCAAATCTGCAGGCGGTATCGTTCTGACTGGTTCTGCAGCAGAAAAATCTACACGCGGCGAAGTAATCGCAGTAGGTAACGGTCGCATTCTTGAGAACGGCGAAGTTAAAGCGCTAGACGTTAAAGTAGGCGACACCGTTATTTTCAACGACGGTTACGGCGTTAAAACAGAAAAGCTGGATGGTGAAGAAGTACTAATCCTAAGCGAAAGCGACATTCTAGCGATTGTTGAGTAATTACAACTAACGTTAAAACGAATTTTAGAGGAATTTAATCATGGCAGCTAAAGAAGTACGTTTTGGTGATGACGCTCGCAGCAAAATGCTAAAAGGCGTAAACACACTAGCTAACGCAGTTAAAGTAACACTAGGTCCAAAAGGCCGTAACGTTGTTCTAGACAAGTCTTTCGGTGCACCTACTATCACTAAAGATGGTGTGTCTGTAGCGAAAGAAATCGAGCTTGAAGACAAGTTCGAGAACATGGGCGCTCAGATGGTAAAAGAAGTAGCGTCTAAAGCGAACGACGAAGCGGGTGACGGTACAACTACTGCTACTGTACTTGCGCAAGCAATCGTTACTGAAGGTCTTAAGAGCGTTGCAGCGGGTATGAACCCAATGGATCTTAAGCGCGGTATCGACAAAGCAGTTGCGGCAGCAGTTGAAGAGCTTAAAGCTCTGTCTACTGACTGTGCAGACAGCAAGTCTATCGCTCAAGTAGGTACTATCTCTGCAAACTCTGATTCAGAAGTTGGCGACATCATTGCTCAAGCGATGGAAAAAGTAGGTAAAGAAGGTGTTATCACTGTAGAAGAAGGTCAGGCACTTCAAAACGAACTAGACGTTGTTGAAGGTATGCAGTTCGACCGCGGTTACCTATCTCCATACTTCATCAACAACCAAGAAAACGGTACTGTTGAACTAGACAACCCGTTCATCCTATTGGTTGACAAGAAGATTTCTAACATCCGCGAACTGCTTCCTACCCTTGAAGGCGTAGCGAAAGCTGGTAAGCCGCTAATGATCATCGCTGAAGATGTTGAAGGCGAAGCGCTTGCTACACTAGTTGTTAACAACATGCGCGGTATTGTTAAAGTTGCAGCGGTTAAAGCACCAGGTTTTGGTGACCGTCGTAAAGCAATGCTTCAAGACATCGCTATCCTAACTGGCGGTACAGTAATCTCTGAAGAGATTGGTCTAGACCTTGAAAAAGTTCAGCTTGAAGACCTAGGTACTGCTAAGCGCGTAGTTATCAACAAAGACAACACAACTGTTGTTGACGGTAACGGCGACCAAGAAGCGATTGAAGGCCGTTGTGCTCAAATCAAAGGCCAAATTGAAGACTCTACGTCAGACTATGATAAAGAGAAGCTTCAAGAGCGTCTAGCTAAGCTTTCAGGCGGTGTTGCAGTAATTAAAGTTGGTGCAGCAACTGAAGTTGAAATGAAAGAGAAGAAAGACCGCGTAGAAGATGCACTACATGCAACTCGCGCAGCGGTTGAAGAAGGTGTAGTACCTGGTGGTGGTGTAGCACTAGTTCGCGCAGCAGCTAAACTTGCTGACCTTACTGGCGACAACGACGACCAAACCGTAGGTATTAAGCTTGCACTACGTGCAATGGAAGCGCCTCTACGTCAAATCTCTATCAACTCAGGTGCAGAAGCATCAGTAGTAGTTAACGAAGTGAAGAACGGCGAAGGTAACTACGGTTACAACGCAGGTAACGACACTTACGGCGACATGCTAGAGATGGGTATCCTTGACCCAACTAAAGTAACGCGCTCTGCACTACAGTTCGCATCTTCAATTGCTTCACTAATGATCACAACTGAAGCAATGGTAGCTGAACTACCTAAAGAAGACGCACCAGCAATGCCTGATATGGGCGGCATGGGCGGAATGGGCGGCATGATGTAATCAAAGTCGCTCTCGTCTAGTTTTTGTAAATCAATGGCTTACATGTGGTGTATACATAAAAGTAGACACAAATGTAGACAGTGATGTAGGACAGAAAAGAAGCCAAAAGAAAGGCGTTGGGTTAACACTCAGCGCCTTTTTCGTTTCAACTAGAGTAGTTTTTTACCATGAGAGGATTTATTTACATCATGAGCAATGCATCACTCGATGAAGCGTTGCTTAAAATTGGAATGACTGCCCGTGACCCTAAGACGTTCAGAGCCAAAGAACTTCAGACTACAGGCGTTCCGAGTGATTTTGTCGTTGAATACATGGCGTTTGTAAATGATTACAAGGAAGCTGAAAAAGCTATTCACGGAAAGCTGAGTCAGTTCAGGTATGCATCAAACCGTGAGTTTTTTAAATTACCCTTGATGCAAGCGATAGCTGAAATAAGACTCACATTGTCGGAGCAAATACAGTTTGAAGAGTTGAGCACTCATGCTCAGGCTCAATTTTCCGGAAAGCAGGAAGTTATTCTAGAGACTATTGATAAAAGTACTAAGAAGGTCATTAGGTTTAAAGATGGTAGGTTGCACGGTGTCTATCGTGAGTTCTTCCAGAATGGTGAACTCAAGGAAAAAACTATGTACTTCGAAGGGCAAAAATTAGGGCTGAGTACCAAGTTCAAACCTGATGGTTCTGTAAAGTCAAAAGGCTACTACTACAAGGACAAGAGGTATGGTCAATGGCTGGTAGCCTTTAAAGGTTTTATTGAGACCCGTTTTTATGAGGGTGACACTGCCGTCAAAACTTGGTCTTACACAGACAAGGCTGGAAACCAAGTATCTCGTGACTTTCAAGAACCAAGCGAGGATTACGAAAGGATGGTAGACCTAGCTAAAGGTTCTTCACTTCGAAAAAGATAGTTTTGGAACTGCTACATGCATCCATTAGATCTCCTGAGAGGCGATATCAGATCGAGTTTTCTCTGGTAATAGGAGTGCCTTGATTAAGGTGAGAAGTCTTCTCAGGAGATCGTACAGATCGTTTTAGGAACAGATTGAGGCTAGTTCAGAGGCTTTCTCAGTCTCACCACGAGTCAACGCTGCGAATGTTTCGATTACAGCCATAAAGAACTCAATATCGATCCAGCCCGCGTACATCAATAAGACCCTCTTGGTAGCCCAAATGCCTGCGTCATATTCAGACAGGTCATAGGCGTGTCCTAATTCGACTGGTCTGTAATCCGCTTCCTCTAACCATTCAGTCGGATGCTGAGAGGCTTTCAGGTCAAAATCTCTCCATACTTCATTCAGACAGAAGTAACCGTCTTCAGTGGAGTAGAAAGTCTTTTCAGTGCCGTTGATTTTCAGTGTGATTTCTTTATTCATATTCAATATCCTCCAATAAGTGTTTATGCGTAAGTCAGGGAGTGGTTAAGGGAAGTGTTAAGCCGCAGCTTTAGTCGCTAAGTTATCTGCAAGTTCATTGCCGTAGACACCGCTATGGCCTCGAACCCACTTAACGACAACCGTAGGCTTCTCTTGCTTCAGCTTGTCGATACGTTGCCATAGGTCTTGATTGGCTACAGGCTTCTTACTGGCATTCTTCCAGCCTTTCAGCTTCCACCCTTTGAGCCACTCGTTGTAACCCTTTGCAATCATGTCGTTGTCTGTGTGGATAATGTCGTCAGGCTCTGCCAGTTCAAGAGCCTTGATGACTGCTAGCATTTCACAGCGAACATTTGTGGTTGTCTCTCTGCCTTCTTCATGCTTACCCCTTATAAGCTCAATAAGAAAGCCATTATGGAAACCGTGAACATGCTCTATTCCTTCATATTCTAAGGGCTTCGAAACTGTGAATTGGTATATGCGAATAGCTGAAAGATTGCTTTAGCACTCTCTTCAGCTATATCGAGACGAGGGCATGGAGGACATCGAAAACTATAGACTGTCTTCTGTTGTGTAATTTTTTGTGTAATTTTTGGTTTAATTTTGTAGAATAGCTACCATTATAGATACATAAACCAACCCAGAGTGACGAGATATGCAAACTTTCAGAAAATTGGAAACTAGCCCATTAGTATCAGTGCTAATGGAAGTCCGTTTTTCTACCGTGCTATCACTCGCTAACTATATCGCTTCTATTCAGGATAAAGTAAGAGCTGATTATCCTATATTTAAGAAAGAAGCCGAGCAGCTAGTTGAAATTGACAATAATGGCTTGAAGGTGGAGAAAACGGATAAATATATTTTCTCCTCAAAAGATAAAGCCAGTGCATTTCACATAACCCCAAATAGACTTATTTTCATAACTAAAAAATATGGAGAGTTTGATTCATTTAAGGACAGATGCATTCGTCTGCTTGAAGATGTCGCTGGAGTTATGAAAATAGGGTTGTACGAGCGTTTGGGACTCCGCTATTCAAATTGTATTAGAGTTAGCGGTGACAACGAGAATGAGTTGAAAAAATTATTTAGCAGTGACGACGTATTTTTTAATCCGGCATTAGATGATTTAGGTTTGAAAGCCCATAGGAAGTCTGATTCATTGATAAAAACAAATGAAGGCTTCTTAGTCATCAGGACTCATTTATCTATGACGAACGCTACTGTGTTTGATGATTTATCTTCTCAGAATCACATTGAATTGAAGAGAGATGAGAGTGCATCTTTGCGTATGCTTTTAGATCTGGATCATTTTTGGGAGGATGACGAAGAACAGCAGGATTTTGACGTGGATGAAATTATATCTAGGCTAGGTCGACTACATGACTCAAGTAGATCCGCCTTCTGGAAACTTACGTCTGAGTACGCGAGGGATAATGTATGGCGTTAGCAACTTGTATAGCTTTTGGTTACGCGCTTGAAGCAGGTGAAGTGCGACCTAGTGCGGGAGTAATTGAGCCTAAAGTTATTGCTTTAGAAAGTAATGACAAATATCGCGGATACAGTTCTGGAGCCGATATAGCTTGGGAGTTTGAAAAAAGCGATCTTAGCGGTGGCATAATAGTTCGAAAAAGTGGGACATCAGATGTTTCGCCAATCATCTCTAAGGTAAAAGATGATGACTCAAATACAAGTAAATGTTTGAAGTCAATTAAATCAGCTTTTTCTTTAAGCAATGAAGAGCTGTCTGCGGTCCTCCGCTCGAGTAGAAAAACTCTTCATAATTGGATGAACGAAGGCGCTTTTCCAAATAAATCAAAAGCGAGAAGAATAGTTGATATTAACGAGATAGCTCAAGCATGGAGAATCAATGGATACGATAAGTATCCTGAGATGCTCCATGAGAGGAATCAAGAGAATGTTAGTATTTTGGACATGCTAGCAATGGAAGAGCTGGATAAGGAAGATATACTGTTTAGAGCGTCAGGTTTATACTTTCAGCAATATCCCGCTGAAACACTCGAGGATCCGTTTGCATAATGTTTCAAGAGGGGCTTGGTAAGGTTCTTGAGGAGTCTGGGTGGTTGCAAGGAGCAATCATTAGACATTCAGATGCAAAAGAAATTCTGCAGAGTTCTATATGTATAGATGTTGACCTAGAGTCGATAGCCAGTCGAAAGTTTGTTTTACTTGTCGCAACTCAATCTTGTAATTTGGTAAATGATGTTGTTCAGACTGTTCAACTATGTATAGCTGAGCTCATTGAATCACCAAACCCTGCATTCGAATATAACAAAAACCCTAGAAAATTAGATACCTTTTACACCATTCTGGGTGAAGATGAAGATTCTGAAGACATATCGAAGCAATACATTAGGATTGATATTCTAGAAAAAGTGTTCGCTCCAAAGGCGATACTGACTTCAATAGATTTTGAGAGAAGTAGTAAGTTTTCAGAGCTTGAAAAGCGAAGCTTTGTTGATTGGTTGGGAGCCCATTATACAAAGCCTGCACTCCCGACAGATTTCAATGATGCTTTATCTGCGATTCCGTCTAAAAAACGTAGAAAAGTAGAAAAGGATCTCAGTAAAGACTTCTTGGGCTTCTATGTGAAAATATTTCCCAATAGAGAATTGCAAGAAGGTGAGCAGTACGAAATCCAACTGCTTGGGTTGATGATGGACGAGTCTGATGAAACCAGTGCAAAGCAAGCAATGTTAAAATACAAGGGGCTAATTGAAAACTCTGGAATAAAAGTGGCTGCCACGGCTGTTAGAAGGAAAAGCCAAGTTAGTATTGCTATGTTCGATGACTTCTCGAGAATATATTTGGACGAACTCTCATATCGAGAAGGTGATAACTACCCTCCCGACCTTAAGTTTTAAAACCATTCCCACTCAATTTGAGCTGCAATAGTATCCACAGTCTGCTTCAATCGTTTAACATCATGGCGGGCATAGTGACCAAAGCTCATTGTCGCTCCTGTTTTGTGTCCCGCGACATAAGCAACATCAAACTCACTGAGTCCTTCAGCGCGTTGACCAGCTGTTATGAAGTGGTTACGTAGTGAATGGAAAGACCGTGTAGAGTCATCAGTAATCTGACTGACTTTAAAGCGAGAGAAGGTACGTCCTGCTGCTTTGTGGTCAATTTTTAATGGTAACGGTAGGTCAGCTACTTGCTCAGCTAAAGGGATGTACCGTGCTGCGCTGTCAGTCTTACCTTTCTGTACCACAAGGCATTTAATCCCTTCTACCACCTCAACGTCAGCATTGCATAACTCGCTGATACGCGCCCCAGTATACAAACCAAGTTTGACCAAAGGTTTCACTTCTTCAGGGCAATCAGATAATTGCGTATTTCGGTGAATCCGATCGGTCGTTTCGGTTTTATCCGATCACTTTTTCATCTTCTTTTTCGTCCCTGCCAGTTTTACCTTAAGTGATCGGA
>NZ_JACSOE010000086.1:0-13712 GCF_014349115.1 Alteromonas sp. BZK5
CTGCTTGTTTCTTTGACGAGAAGAGCGTACCACTTTTAGCAGTTGGCCTCCTCTTCTACACCTTTCCATGAATGTCGCACTTATTATCTGAAATCGGGGATAACTTAAGCGCCTATACCATGGGACAAGCAGGTCACTGGACACCAAATATTGACCGTATTGCTAAAGAAGGCGCAATATTTACTGATTACTACGCAGAAAACTCTTGTACTGCTGGTCGCTCTGCATTTATTCATGGCCAACATCCAATGCGTACAGGCTTAACCAAAGTTGGCTTACCTGGTGCTAAAGAAGGCGCTCGTGAAGATGATGTTACATTAGCAGGTTTATTAAAGCCTCTAGGTTACATGACCGCCCAGTTTGGTAAAAATCATTTTGGCGATCAAGACAGTCATTTACCTACAAACCATGGTTTTGACGAATTTTATGGCAACCTGTATCACTTAAATGCCGAAGAAGAGCCTGAACATGAAGACTATAACCGATTCATGACTGCGGAAATGAAGAAGCGTTTTAGCCCTCGCGGCGTTATTCATTCATTTGCTGATGGACGTATTGAAGACTCAGGTCCATTAACCAAAAAGCGTATGGAAACAGCCGACGAAGAGTTTTTAGCAGCCACCATAAAGTTTATGGAAAAAGCGCACAAAGCTAAAAAGCCATTTTTTGCATGGTTTAATGCAACTCGAATGCATATTTGGACACATTTAAAAGATGATGTTAAAGGTATCTCTAAACGTGGCGGCCTATATGGCGACGGCTTGGTAGAGCATGATCGTCACGTAGGACAATTACTCGATAAGCTCGATGAGCTAGGCATCAGTGGCAATACAATCGTTATTTACACAACGGATAATGGCGCAGAAAAGTTTTCTTGGCCTGATGGGGGCACAGTGCGCTTCCGTGGCGAAAAAAATACCACTTGGGAAGGTGGCTTTAGAGCACCTGCCATGGTTCGTTGGCCAAATAAAATAAAATCAGGTCAGATAGTTAACGAACTAACCGCTCATAATGACTGGTTACCAACGGTTATGGCTGCGGTAGGTAATACAAATATTAAAGAACAGTTAAAGAAAGGGGCAATATTTAACGGTCGTCAATATAAAATTCATTTAGACGGTTACAACATATTGCCACAACTAATTGAAGGTAAAAATACTACTGCTGACGATAATACAAACTGGCCTCGTAAAAACTTTATTTATGCAACCGATGGCGGCAAAGTTGCTGCAATTAGAATGGGCGACTGGAAATTATTATTCTTAGAGCAAAAATGTAAGGGTTGGGAAGTATGGGCTTGTCCTTTAGTGGCACGCCGTCTACCTTTAATTTTAAATTTACGCCAAGATCCATATGAAGAAGCACCAATAAATGCGGGAGGCTATGATAGATGGTCGGTAGATCACTTATTTACTGTTGCTCCTGCGGCAACAGAAGTAATAAAATTCTTACAAACATTTAAAGAATTCCCGCCATCACAAGCACCAGCCGACTTTACCTTTTCAACGGTTGTTGAAAAAATGAAAATTTGGGAAAACGTGACATATAAATAAAAATCACAAAAAAAAAGCAAGAGTTAATACAGCTCTTGCTTTTTCGTTCTACACTAAAATAAAAGCTTAGTTATGTAATTCATTAAAAACCATGTATTTATACACACTTTTGGCATTACAAATAAACTAATAACACCATTACCAATAAAGAATAAATATGGCCGAAAACATATTAGCTCAAATTAAAGCGCTTCAGTCAGAAGTAAACCAGTCAATTTTAGGGCAAGAAAAGCTCGTTAATGCCTTAATAATTGCATTGCTGACCAACGGCAACGTACTGCTTGAAGGATTACCTGGTACCGCTAAAACCCGCTCTATTCGCACCTTGGCTAAAGTGCTTGAAGCTAAGTTGGGGCGTATTCAATTTACGCCCGACTTGTTACCATCAGACGTTACAGGCACAGAAATGTTCCAAGATATCGATGGTAAAACTGATCTCTCCTTTAAAGAAGGGCCTATATTCAATCAATTAGTTCTAGCCGACGAAATCAATAGAGCTCCTGCAAAAGTACAAGCGGCATTGCTTGAAGCAATGGAAGAAAGACAAGTTACTGTGATGGGGAAAAGCTATCAATTACCTGATCTATTTATGGTATTGGCCACACAGAATCCAATAGAGCAAGAAGGTACCTACCCTCTTCCTGAAGCACAAATCGATCGTTTCGCGCTAAAAATTCAAATCGACTACCCTGATGATGAACAAGAATTATCAATAATTCGTTTAGTGCGCTCAGAAGAAGGTAACAAACAACAAGCGCCTATCAAAATACAACAAAGTGTTGTTTTTGATGCTCGTCAACAAGTATTAAACATACACATGAGTGAAGCGGTAGAAAAGTACATTGTCGCAATAGTGATGGCGACTCGTAAACCAGAACGCTACCCAAATAGCAATTTAAAAAACTGGATAGCAGTTGGCGCTAGTCCTCGCGCTAGTATCATTTTAGACAGGTGTTCACGAGCACAAGCATTCTTAAATGAAAAAGACTATGTAGATCCCGATGATGTTAGACAAGTAGTTTGTGACGTCCTCAGACATCGAATAAACCTAAGTTATGAAGCGCAAGCTGACGGAATAACTTCTGACGATGTTATTAACGAAATAATTAAGCAAGTCGCTGTCGTATAAACCAAGCCAATGAAAACAGTTAAAGCAATTGATGAACGCATACAAATAACGCTAAAACAACTTATGCGTTTAAAACACGACGCTCATGGCTTTAGCTTTTTATCTAATCAACCATTAAAAAGTAAATTAATGGGTCGTAAACGCTCTACCATTAGGGGAAGAGGTTTGGACTTCTCCGAGTTAAGAGATTATCGCCCAGGAGACGATATAAGAAATGTTGACTGGCGTGTCACTAATCGTATGGGCAAGCCCTATGTGCGCCTTTATTGTGAAGAAAAAGACCGACCTGTCATGATCATTGTCGATCAACGTTCAAATATGCACTTTGGCAGCCAATGGAAAATGAAGTCAGTTTTAGCAGCTGAACTTAGTGCGTTAATTGCATGGAAGGCATTAGATGAAGGTGATCGTGTTGGCTTTATTATATTGTCAGATCAACGTTACATTGAATGTGAACCAACTAGAAGTCATACAAAGTTTCAACAGTATTTAGCATTAATAGTTAAGTTTAATCAAATAATAAACAGTAACAGTGCCCAAACCAACAAGCCCATTTCAATGGCTGGCTTACTCAAAAAAGCTGAAAAGTTTATTACTCACGATTACTTGCTAATAGTTATTTCAGATTTTATTGACCCGCAGGCATCAATAATACCGAGCCTTGCAAAACTAACTCAGCACAACGACATTATCGCCTGTTACGTTTATGACCAACTAGAGCATGATATTCGCCCGCTAGAAAACCTAGTGTTAGGAGATGGCGAATACCAATTACAACTGTCAGCTAATAAAAAAGGTCTAACAGAAAAGTTTAATCACTATACCGAACAGAAGTTGTCTAACATGCAAACAACGTTTGCTAAACACAATATTCCATTATTGTCTTTTTCAACAGAATTTAACGTTGCTGGACAAGTTCGTAAACACCTAGGGGCAGCTTAATGTTAGATGCCTCATCAACAATCAATCAAAGTTTTGGCAATTTAGCATTGACCAACTTTAATGAGGCTCCAATGCCAGAAACCTTACCAATTTTACCTTTTGCCCCAGGGTGGAGCTACCTTGCAATAATATTTATTACTTGGTTAATAATCTTTATTATTCAAAAATTAATTTATCAAATTAATAACCACTATCGAAAAAGTGCACTATTGGCTTTAGCTGAACTAGCAAACTCTTCGTTAACCGAACAAGCGCGACTATATCAACTAGCAGAGCTAATAAAAGGAACTGCTCTTTATATTTTCCCTCGTGAAATTATTGCGCGACAAACAGGAAAAGATTGGTTTAATTTTTTAAATACTCATAATAAAAAACAAGTATTTGATAGTAATGCCCACCAACTATTAGGTGATAACCTATACCAAGTACCAAAAGAAGCGTGCACAGAGAAACAGTGGCACTCATTAATAGAACAAACCAAACTTTGGATCCAGCAGCATCCTTACGAAGGAGTGAATCCCGTCATAAAACCTTTTAGCTTATTAAACTTAGTTAAGAGCAAGTAACCTAATGCTTGAATTTGTATTCCCTTGGCTATTTCTTCTTCTACCGTTACCTCTGTTGCTACGCTTTCTTCCAGAATACCTACAACAAAATCAAATGGTTAAAGTACCATTTTTCAATAAGCTCATCGAAATATCAGGTGATAAAGCCAAGCTAGGGGCAAAAACACAACAGCCAAGCCGGTTACAAAAGTCTGTTTTGATCATTTCTTGGTTGCTTTTTGTATTAGCTGCTGCAAAACCTCAATGGTTGCAAGATCCAATAGTACAAACAAAATCAGCAAGAGATCTAATGGTTGCTGTTGATGCTTCAGGGTCAATGGCAACAACTGACTTTAAAGTGGCAAGTGATAATACAGTTGACCGACTAACCATGGTTAAGTCAGTGCTAAAATCTCTTGCTATGGAGCGTAAAAACGATCGTTTAGGTTTAATTGTATTTGGCTCTGCAGCCTACCTTCAAATGCCTTTTAGTGAAGACCATGCAACTTGGTTAACTTTACTCAATGAAACTGAAATTGCAATGGCGGGCCAAAGTACGGTAATTGGTGACGCCATAGGTATTGCAATTAAGCACTTTGAAGAAAGTGAAACAAAAAACCGAGTACTTATTTTACTGACCGATGGTAATGATGCAGGCAGCAAAGTACCACCAATAGACGCTGCAAAAATAGCTGCTAGCTACGGCGTTAAAATATATACAATTGCGCTTGGCGACCCAGCAACGATTGGCGAGCGAAAACTCGATAGTAAAACCTTAAAGCGCATCGCTGAGCTAACTGGTGGAAATTTTTATCATGCGATGGACACCAGCCAACTTAGTCAAGCTTACCTAAATATTGCCCAACTTGAACCGCAAACATATGACTCTATATCATTTCGCCCTAAACAAAGTATGCATCATATCCCTTTGATTACCTTAGTTATTATGAATTTATGTATGGTAGTGTATATACGTTCAAGAATAAAAGTTAAGGTGCCCTATGATCAGTGACCTGGCTTACTCGCAACTACTACAAAACTTTCACTTTTTAAGGCCATGGTGGGCATTGTTGATCCCGATACTCTGGTTATTGTTATCGAACAAAAACTCGAAGAAAAATGAAGACCAGCAAGCTAAAAAGGTTTTTGCTCAGCACATTTATCAAGAACTAACAGCAGAAGCTGGAAGTATCAGAAAAATATCTCCCTCAATTGTTGCATGGGTTGTAATGCTGCTAATTACCGTGATTTTAATGGGCCCAAGTTGGCAACGCCAGCCTTCTCCTTTTCTACAAGACAGCTCTGCTCTATTCATATTGCTTGATACCAGTAACTCCATGAATAGTGTTGACATTCAGCCTTCTAGACTTGAGCGAGCTAAACAAAAAGTATCAGATCTTCTCGCTGAACGCCCTGAAGGTTATACCAGCTTAATTGTCTATTCAGGCAGTGCTCACTCAATATTACCGTTAACAAACGATCACAATATATTAAGAAACTACTTGTCAGCTGTTACAACCAAAATAATGCCTCAGCAAGGAAAGTCTGTAGCTAATGCGTTAACTTTAATAAAACAAGCAACCATCAGCGACGATACACCCGTTACCGTTTTACTTATAACCGATGACATCACCGAACAAAGCCAACAGGCATTAACACGCTTTTCTGAACAACACCGCTATCAAATGTTAATTTACGGCATCGGCTCTACGAATGAAGAGCTTAGCGCAAAAGGTTTAACGCTTCCTTCATTAAACAATCAAAAGCTTAGTCGCATTTCAGATGAAATAGACGGTTTTTATCTGTCGGCAACAATTAATAAACAAGACATTCACCAACTAGTCAGTAGAATCAAAAGCTTTTATAACCCAATAAATGACAAACATATCCCTTGGGTTGATAGCGGTTATTGGCTTGTTTTTCCCGCAATGTTACTTTATTTACTGTGGTTTAGACGAGGCTGGACGATTCGCTGGTCAAGTTTTATTGTTGTACTTTGCTTATCACTACCAAGTACTCAAGGCCAAGCTGCTGAAAACAGCTTTGCTAATTTTTGGTTAACTCCTAACCAACAAGGACAACTATATTTTTATTTGAAAGATTATAAAACCGCTGCTGAGCGATTCGAAAATACGATGTGGAAGGCCACCTCTTATTACCTAAACGAAGACTTTGACCTCGCAATAGAATACTTTTCAAGAATAGATAGCAATGATGCCAAATTACGTTTAGCAAACGCCTACGCTCATGCAGAAAAATACTATGCTGCTGAGTCTATTTATCAATCGTTACTTGCCGTTTTCCCTAATAACCAAGCAATCATTGAAAACTTAGCGGCTGTGCAAAAAATAATTAAAGCTCGAGAGTCGTTATCTGAACATCAAAAACAAGAGCAAAATGAACGTTCAGATGATGAAACAAGTGATCAATTTAAACAGGCAAAAGGTAAACAAATAAAAACGAATCAACGTAAGCAAGAAGTTCAGCAATACAGTGCAGAACAAATACTAAAGAATGAGCAACTTGCCAAAATGTGGATGGAAAATCTACAAAAAAATCCGAGTAAATTTTTAGCAAACAAACTGCAAATACAAGTGAATAAGCAAAAACTATTAGGGAGTAGCAATGAGTAAAGCTAAATTACTTGCTCTTTTTTTGCTACTGCTACCTTATTCATTAGCACATGCAGCAACAACTATTGACGATTTAATCAGACAAAATGAGCTACAAGTATCTATTGAAGTTGTAAACGATAGACCTGTGATAGTTGGTCAAGAAGTAACGATAAAACTGCGAATTGCAACATCCACTTGGTTTAAAGGGTCGGTAACATTCACTTTGCCAGAAATTGATAACGCCATTGTTATCCAGCGCAGTAATTTTGGCCTAAATAGTAGCGAACACCTCAATGGTAAACGGTGGACGGTGCATGAAAAAGAGTTTTCGATATTTCCGCAACAAGCAACTAACTATATGGTTCCTGAATTTGAAGTTAGCATGAAAATTCATGTTATTGGTCAAGGTGATATTGAAGGAATCATACTAACTAACCCTATAGTCTTCAGCGCCTTAGTACCAAAGCAATTGCAAAATAGTCTTGATGAAAACAGCCAATGGTGGGCAGCTAATCACTTGGCTATTAAACAAGCTTGGGATAAAGATTTAACACAGTTATTGCCTGGTGATGCTGTCACTCGCACTATCACCATTGAAGCAGACGGCTTACTTGCCATGATGCTACCTGAAATAAACCACAATACCATTCATGGTTTACCTCATTACTTATCGACACCAGAGCTTATCGACAACAACAACCGAGGCAACAAGCTTGCAACGCGCATTCAAAAGTTCACTTATATCGTTGAGCAGCAAGGAAAAGTGGTTATTCCAAAAATCAAACTTGCTTGGTGGGACAATAACGCTCAAACCCTTAAACATGCACAACTTGATTCACAACCAATAGCCATCGGCTCACTTACTGTTGGGCAACAGTTTCAGTTGTATATAACTAAAAACCTAACCATATTTTTTTACCTATTATGTGCTCTATGCTTACTTATTGGTTATTTAGTTTTTATTAGAAAAAGAACTAATAATTCAAATCAAGATAAACACCGAACAAAAAAGATCAAAGCTCAGCTAAAACAAGCGATAAAAAGCAATGACCACAAAAGCTTTATAAAATGGGCTTATATTTACTTAGACACTGTTACTAAGTCTAACAACATAAATCTATTAACTAAGGAACTCAGCAGAGAAGAAAATTCGGCAACTAGTTCATTATTTGAAAGCGTTTTTTCGCCAGTATCTTCAGATAAACAAACTGATCGGCTCTCAAAAAGCTATCTCAAGGCGTTAAATAAAAATAGTAAAGTAATAACAAAACCTAAAACACCAAACATTAACCCTAAGGGTTGATCTATCTACTGAAGTAATAAAGATCATGAACATAACAACGCAATACATCGATTTAAATAGCGGCAAAGTTTTCGTAAAAATATGGACACCAGAATCTATAGAAAATAAAGCGCCTATTGTGCTATTACACGATTCACTTGGTTCAGTAAATCAATGGAAAGACTTCCCTCTTCAACTAGCAACTAAATTATCTAGACAGGTTATTGCCTACGACAGACTTGGTTTTGGGAGTTCAGACGCTAGAGAGCAATTACCATCTCTTAACTTTATAGAAGAAGAAGGCTTAGTTTACTTTCCTCAAATCAAGGCTAAATTAGGTTTAACAGAATATTTAGTACTTGGTCATAGTGTTGGTGGTGCAATGGCTATTAACATTGCCGCACAAGATAAGGAATGTTTATCAATTATAACCATTGCCGCACAAGCATTTGTTGAAGATCTTACAATTAGCGGTATTGAGCAGGCAAAATCTGTCTTTCAACAACCTCAGCATTTCGAGAAACTAGTTAAGTGGCATGGTGATAAAACGCGATGGGTAATAGATGCATGGACAGAAGTTTGGCTAAACCCTGAGTTTCGCACTTGGCAACTAACAGTAGCAAGCAAAATTACTTGTCCAGTACTAGCATTACATGGTGAAAAAGATGAATATGGCTCTGTCGCTTTTCCAAGCTATATAGTTGAACAATCCACAGGTCAAGCTCAACTGAATATTATTCAAAGCTGTGGTCATATGCCCCATAAGACCCACACGAAACAAGTACTATTAGCAATAGATGATTTTATTAATGATCTTTCTTAACTCAAGAAGACGAAGACATTAAAACGAACTCAATATAAAAGCCCTATAGCTCATTAAAGTAACTATAGGGCTTTCTCAATCAGCTGGTTCAAGCAAACTCACGGTTTTAAGCGTTATCTTCTAAAATCATATCTGCTGCTTTTTCACCGATCATAATAGTAGGTGCGTTGGTATTACCTGAGGTTACCGTCGGCATAACAGACGCATCAACAACACGAATACCTTCTAAACCGTGTACACGTAATCGCTCATCAACAACAGCCATATCATCATTACCCATTTTGCATGAGCCAACAGGGTGATAGGCGTGAGAAGCTTCTCTTCTTAGGTATTCTTCAATTTCTTGATCTGTATTGAGCGGTACATCAGGCTTTAATAAACAATCACGATGCTCGTTAAAGCCGTCACTATTAAGTATATCAAGCAAACGCTTCACCCCTTCTCTTAAGTCTTTCATATCATCAGGATGTGATAACAAATTTAACTTAATGTTAGGAGGAGTCATCGGGTTACTGTCTTTTAATGTTAACTCGCCACGACTTTTAGGATTTGATATATTAATAATTACACTATACCCCCATTTGGTCATGATTTTATAATCACGACAATGATCACGGTAAGCTAACGGCACAACGTGTAATTGCGCATCTGGACGTTCTTTTTCTGGTGAAGTTTTAATAAAGCCACCTGCCGCAGTTGGTGGACTAGCTAACCACCCTTTACCTGCTAACGCATATTTAAACAGCGCGATGGTTGATTTAATTGTTCCCACGAGATTAAGTGCTATACCTGACTTCTTCTTACTTTTCACCACTAAAATAACGTCAGGATGATCATGTAAATTTTTGCCAACACCTGGTAAGTCATGAATAACTTCGATGCCTTTTTCTTCCAGTTCTGCTTTAGGACCTATGCCTGATAGCATCAACATTTGCGGAGAATTAAAAGTACCGCCACAAACTAATACTTCTTTTGCAGCTTTTACGGTAACCAATTTACCGTCTTGCATATATTCAACACCGACCGCTCGTTTGCCTTCAAATAATATACGTTGAACCTGAGCACCTGTTTCAACGGTTAAGTTACTGCGCTCCATTGCAGGATCTATATAACAAGCTTTAACGCCAGCGCGTTTGCCATCTTTCACCGTAAATTGATAATAGCCAATACCTTCTTGATAATCGCCATTAAAGTCTTCATTCATTTTATAGCCTTTTTCAAGGCCTGACTTTATAAAGCCATTATAAACATCAAAACTTTCATCACCATTACTAACTTCTAGCGGACCACCAACACCGTGGTACTTATTTTCACCACGTTCATTGTTTTCTGCTTTTTTAAAGTAAGGTAGTACATCATCATAAGCCCAGCCTTTGTTGCCCAGGCTTTCCCAATGATCGTAATCTTCCTTACAACCACGAATGTACACCATGCCGTTAATACCACTAGAGCCACCTAGCATTTTGCCGCGTGGTTGGTATTGTGTGCGATTATTCATCGACTTATCCGCCAATGTATTATAACGCCAGTTGATGGTATTTATTTTAAAGTCTTGAATAAGTGCAGCAAAAGCAGCTGGCGTTGAAACCAACTTATTGTTACCAGCACCACCAGCTTCTAACAAACATACTTTATTGTTCGGATCGGTTGATAAGCGATGTGCTAACACGCCCCCAGCTGAACCGCCACCAATAACAATATAATCAAACATCTTTAATTCCTGTTGTAATAGTGTTGATGATTTACTGACGAAGTAACCATTTTAAAATAGGACGCAAAAAGCCTTTATCGTACGGCGGCGCAGTGAATTTTCCAGGATAAAATTTGCCACGTTTCAGCACTGTTTTCGCCTTGCTCATCGCTTTAAAACCTTCATGACCGTGATAGTGACCAATACCAGAATCACCAACACCGCCAAAAGGTACATCGTCACAAAGTGCATGTGAGACAACTTCATTAATACTCACACCACCCGAATGTGTATGATTTAAAATGTAGTCTTGTGTAGTTTTATCAAAGCTCATGATATAAAGACCAAGCGGACGACCACCTTGATTAATATAACTAACAGCTTCTTCTACTGATTTATAGCCTTTAATTGGTAAAATTGGACCAAAAATTTCTTCCTGCATCACAATCATATCTTCAGTAGCATTCAACACTAAATGCGTCGGCATCATACGAGTTTTTGGATCTGGTTCCTGACCGTTAGCAGATATTACTGTTGCTCCTTTGGCTTTGGCATCAGATAGTATTTCTTGTAAACGTTGAAAATGACGTTCAGAGTGAACACTTGAATGATCTGTTGTAGAGCTAAACGCAGGAAACATCTCTTTGAAACGCTTACAGTATGCATCTACTACAGCTTGCTCTTTACCTTCAGGACATAATATATAATCTGGTGATAAACAAATTTGACCTGAATTAGCACATTTACCATAGATAAATCGACTTACAGCATCGTCAATGTCCATATCTGGACAAACAATCACTGGACACTTACCACCTAACTCTAAAGTTACCGGTACTAAGTTTGCAGAAGCTGCGCGCATAACATGGCGACCTACTGCTGTTGAGCCAGTAAACATTAAATGGTTAAACGGTAATGCAGAAAAGCGAGCAGATGCCTCTGCTTCTCCATCAAAAATTGACACTAGTGAATCATCAAACGCTTCGGCAATAATTTTCTTAGCGACTTTGTTAGTTTCAGGGTTGAACTCAGACATTTTTATCATGGCAGAGTTGCCGGCAGCAAGCGCGGTAACCAAGGGACCAAAAGTAACAATTATAGGGCCATTCCACGCACCAATAATGCCAACTACACCAACTGGTTGATACATTAATTCAACCTTTGCAGGTCGCACTAATAAGTCCGTATGGCGAGTTTCAGTTTTCATCCACTTTTTAAGGCGCTTAACGCAGTAATCAATGTTATTAATGTTAGGTAAAACATCTAACAACAAAGTTTCTTCAGGGCTTCGGCGACCAAAGTCTTTATTTAGTGACTCAATCAACTCATCTTGGTGGGCTAATAAAGACTTCCTTAAACGCTTTAATCGTGCAATACGCTCATCTGCTGAAGGCATAGGATTTGCTAAATAAGCTTGCTGCTGTTTTTTCAGCTGCAATGCAAATTCACAAGCTTGATCTTCAACTACCACTTGCTCTTGGGCTGACATAATATCTCTCCCCTAAACCTTAGCCAACGGCTCTGTCTGAGTTTTCCCAATACTTTTTACGTACATCTTTCCTTAACACCTTACCAACGACAGTAAGTGGTAATTGGTCAACAATTACTATTGATTTTGGTGACTTATAACTACCTAATGACTCTTTAACAAAAGCAATTAGCTCTTGCTCTGACACCTGTTCACCTTCTCTTAGCATAACCTCGGCATGAACAGCCTCACCCCATTCTTCATGAGGAATGCCAACAACTGCTGACATAAAAATTGCGTTATGAGCATTAATTGCCGCTTCAACTTCAGTGGCATAAATATTGAAGCCACCAGAAATGATCATATCTTTTTTACGATCTACTAAGTAAATATAGCCATTTTCATCTTTATAGCCCATATCACCTGATTTCCAATAGCCGTCATAAAACTCTTCTGCTGTTTTTTCAGGGTTGTCTAAGTAGCCTAAACAAACACCACGAGAGCGTAGCCAAAACTCACCTATTTCTCCTCTTTTTACGGGCTCGCCATCATCGTCCATAATTTCAACTTCAACACCAGCAGTTACACGACCTGCTGAAGACAAGTGCTTATCGTCACCATTTTCACATAAATGATCAGATTTACTTAATGAAAGCGCGATAGCAAAATGCTCAGTTGAGCCATAAGCCTGAATAAAAATATTACCGAATTTTTTCTGTAACAGTTTTAGTTTTGGAGGGCTCATCGGCGCAGCGCCATAATACATATTTTGCATGGTTGAAAAGTCAACATCTTGCACTTCTGGGATCTCAAGCATACGATAAAGTATAGTTGGTACAAGAAAAGCGTGAGTTGATTTTTCTGTCTCAATGGTTTGACAATATTTCACCAAATCAGGTTCATTTAAAGTAATGTTACAACCACCACTAAAGAATGTAGGCACTAAGAACATACCACTACCATGACTAATTGGCGCAATATGTTGCATTCTAGTATTGGTATCAAAGCAAGCTTCATCTAACGCATACAAAGTATCGCGTAAACCTAGCCAATTATCAGCACAATACACCGCTGGCTTACCTTTACCTGTCGTACCACCTGTAAAACGAATGATAGATTGATGCTCTCTATCATCAATCTCCATATTTGGATTTTCATCAGATACCTGCGCTAACAGATCCCATAAATAAAACAGGTTGTCATTACCTTCAAACTCAGAAGGAATTGGATCCATACAAACCACTTTAATGCCATGCCCAATTAGCATTTCTAAGTGCGTTGCTAAGTGCATATTCTCTATAAATACAACTTTAGGTTTAGAATATTCTATTTGCCATTCATGCTCAGCAATAGCATCGCGTGAGTTAGTAAAAGCCCCAGTAAAATGTGATTTAAAAATAGTAGGGAAATGAAATAACGCCATGTTGTCGTTATCTAAAATATTAACAAAGCGATCATTTCTTTCCATGCCAAACGTCGTCGAAAGCATGTTCACTATTTTATTAGTTACTAAATGAAATTCTCGATAAGTAAAACGGCGGTCACGTTCTACGTTAACTATTGCTTCCAAGTCTCCCCATTTATCAACAATACTTTGGAATTGGCTGCTAAAATTAACTTTCATCTCTAACTCTCTTAATAATTATAATGTTCTAATTTCATGAC
>NZ_JACSOE010000087.1:0-13679 GCF_014349115.1 Alteromonas sp. BZK5
CTATTATCTACTGACTTAGCTAATTCCTCACAAAGCTTATACATCAAGCTGGTATCTAAATCTGAAACCTTCATGCAATGACCTGCACCTCGAGTTTCAAGGAGCAACTTTAATTTTGGTAAAAGTACAGTGATTAAGCTTTTTTCGATATCTGCACTTACAACCGTTTTAATTCCCTTAATCATGCGTTACTTCCTTGTACTTTTTTATTTTGTTTTTCGTCAATTTGATATCTAGGGGTGATCGTTTGTGTAACATATGCATCTGAAAGATCACTATAAAAGCCAATCTCCCTTAGGCGTCGCTTAAAGCCTGCCAAGTTGTCTCTCAATGCACTATTTACATCAATCGACTGATCGCAAAACACATCTGTCTTTGGAAGGGATTCGATAAAAATGCCATAGCGAGTCTTTAGAAAACTCAGTAGCTCGTCAACGCGCAGCTCTTTTGTGTGGAACCCCAAATCCCCCCCTTTTGATAACACTGCTAGTTGCAACATAACTTCAAGCAGCCTTCCATCTAAACAAAAACGCCTACCGCCATGGTTACCACTATTTTGCTCCAACAAAGCACCAGGTTTATTTTTCAGCATAAAACTATCTAAGTTTTTAACCATCCCTGAGCGAATAGCATTTCCTTGTACGAAAAGTAAAATTTCTATGTACGTTTCAAACTCCGGCAAACCTAGTTGTGTTATCGCATGTAACTCTGGTGGTATCTCTTCAGATTCACTAGCTGACGATGCTGATGTATCTAATATTCCAGCATTTCGTTGCCCAAAGAATTGCTCTCGATCTTGCTCAAGAGGAGTTTCAAGTAATTTAAACAGTTCAGTAACCGGCATTTGCTTCACCGATTTCGAACCAGGAAGCTTACCTTTTTTCGACAAGTACTCAGCAAACTCGTCTAATTTCTTAACACCAAAATATGCTTTAATAAACGCTGGTATGCGCTTGTAATGTAAAGTGGCGCTTTGCTCTGCCATTTGATGAGTTAAACTGTTAGTGCCATTTGTCATATCAACAAATATTGCCGTTTGTTGTTTCTCACCTTCTTCTAGGTTTCTACCCTTACTCTTAGCTAGAGCTGGTAACAGCTTAAATAGCTTTAACTGGTATAAGGCTAAGTGAAAGGCTAACAGGTTCTTAATGTATTCAACCATCACTGAGCGCGGAATATACTGACGATAAGTCATCAACTTAATAATATCTTCAGCCAAAGTATCAGCCGCCTGTTGATTAAGTGGTGCAAACCTATCTTGTAAATCAGAATGATCCGGCGCATCAGATTTAACCTGATCGGAAAGTCGTAATAATGCTTGTGTTTCAACATCAACTTGAGAATGACAATCATATTGACCGGTAGACGAATCAACACCGGCAAAAAAGAATTGCTTTAACCTAGAGATTGCTGCTTGACCACTTTTAGCATGGTAAAGTAATTCGTATACTTGTTTTGAAGCCCCGTAATCTCGGCAGTTTTTAGGATTTCTAAATAGGTAAGTGTTACCGTGAAGGGGTCTTGGCGCAGCTACGGCCTCATTTGCTTTACCTCGGTTTATAAGATCGACTAGATGTGTTTCTATCCATTTTTCGATGGTAATTGGCGCTTGGGAAAAGCCCTTAAAATGTTTTTCATTACGTGAATCTAAGAACTCATCTTTGAACAGATCAACCGTCATACCTTTAGCACTTAACTTGCTAGAAGCACCATTGTGTTTTAGCCTGGCGAACAAGTGAGTTAAAACGCGATCCATTTCAACTATTTTATAATCTAAATAGCTTACTTTATTAGTGCGGAAAGCTTTATCTTTTTTTCCTAATTTCATGACTGCGCCTCCGCTATTAAATGCTCTAGCTGTAAAACACCACCGCTGTCACGTGTAATTTTTTCGTATTTTTGGCCATTCGTAGTCAAAAGTACCTCTTGATAAGGGGCTGAAGCGAGCACGTTTTTAAATACTGTTAAACTTAAATAGAAACTTTGTTCGGCCTGAGCAGATGGAATATAACCCTGATTTAGACGTTGAAGCATTTCAAATAGATCCAAATCTAAATCTAGCTCGGCGGTTAAACCTGTTTCATCCTGATATTTAAGTAGGAGTGATTGTGGACTGTGTTCAATGTAAGAAGACTTCATGGCCGAGTCTTTAACTTCTATTGAAAAAACATCAGCTGGGAATAATCGGTAGCTCTTAATTGTCCCTTGATTTACTTTTCGCACCTGCATAGCAAGTTGTCCGTTAAAGTAAGCCGGATTGTGTAATCCTTCACCTCGGTTAATAGCGTTGATTGCTAACGATTTAGCCTCAGCTAAGGAGTATTCTCCTTCTAGATAGCTGACAAGTAACTTTGCGGAGCGATAAGGTAATAGTCCTTTCCAGTTTTCACCTCTGCGTTCAAAGTAAGCTTTTCGCCTTAGCATACCGACGACATGTCGATGAGACAGGTATCTTTCTTTGCTCTGACTTAAAGCCGTACCACTAGGTAACGCTTGATGTGCATTTTCAAGCAATTGAGTTTCATGTCCACTTCGTTGTTCAAACTGAAGCCAATCAACGGCTTCTAGTCCTAGAAAATCTAAACCGCGATCTAGTCGCACATCAGAACCTTGCGCAATGTCAGTTTCACTAAGTAATTTTAATAATCTGTCCTGAGTATTTTTTGAACCACACCAAGAATTAAAGTAATACCCACTTAAAATTTTGTCAGCTTCACCGTTCGCATAAATCTCTTGAATTTCAGAACAAGAGTATTCTCCAACTAGCATGTAACTTAATGCAGAGCGTAAATCTCGCATAGTGATGTGCAACTGGTTTCTTAGACTAGTTAGCTTGTATAGATATCCCAACCGTTCAATTACTTTAGGACCGGTTTGCTCATCTCGGAATGTATCTACATTGTGTTTCACATAGCACTTGTCTTTTAGTGCACAATAATCACAACCTTGCCATACTTTCGCCGAAGTCATTTTCTTTAAAAGGCGTTCAAATATCGAGTTTTTCTGAGTTTCAGTAGAAGCCAAAACATCGCGCATATTTAGGTTTACAACAGCGACCTCATTTTTAACGGAACCATCTTTCAAACTTTCTTCAACTAGCATTTTTAGTGCGGAAAACTCATCGGCATTTTGCGTCAAGAAATCTATCAGTCGACCTTCGTTAATTGCAATCAAGCGAGTTTCGTTATGAGGCCATTTACTAATATCATCACCATGATAAGCATTGAAGAATTCGTCGAGAACGACTTCATTTTCTTTATCACCCTCATCTTGGCTACCATCGTAATTAGTAATATATTTGTGACCATCTAATTCAAACGAGCAACCATTGCCTAACGGGTTTAAAGTTAAAGTTGTACCTTGTTTTTCAACTAAAGATTCTAGCTGTTGAAGAAATGCCGTTTTACCATCTCCAGCGTTACCTGTGATCAGGACTAGACGTAATTGACCAGCTAAAACCGCTGGAGCTAACTCAGTATCTAATGATGTTTCAACATATATCAGTTTCGCGTAATCATCTAATCCACGAGTACCACTGTTTGAATGTCGGCTTTGACTGTACAAAGTCAGCATATAATCATGAAATGCTGACTTGCTTGGATTTGAACCATCAGCCAGCGGTGGCAAATGAAATTGAGATGTACTCTCGTCCGACTGGAATTGAGCTTTTTTAAGTTGCTGTACTTTATTTAACGCTTCTAATAATTGGTCTGCCGATTCAAAGCGATCAACACGTTTAGGAGAAATAAGCTTTAGAAGAACCGACGACACGTCGTCCGTTAAGTTAAAACTTTGCGTGAATTCACTTGGATGACGCGCCAATTCGTCGAGTGGTGGACATTGAGTATTTGCCCAAGGGTATTCACCCGTCATAGCTCGATACAAGGTGATGCCTAGGGCATATAGATCTCTATCAACTAAGTCGAATGATTGTGGAGTCTCAGTAATGTTTAAATCTGGCGGAAGATATTTTCTAGAGCCACCACCTAGACTTAAATCCTCTGCATCAACAGAAACATTAAAGTCAATGATACGAACTTTACCGTCTTTCCATATCAAGTTTTGCGGCTTAATATCACAGTGATAGATATTGTGGTCATGCAAGTGCTTGAGCCCTTCCGCTACTTGCTTAGCCATCGTCCACACTTCATGTGTGGTGAGTGACCTTTGCTGTATTAGCTCGCCAACGTCTAAGCCTTCTAAATATTCAAAGACAATATATGGAGGTCCATCATTGGGTAAAACATCAGCATCATAAACTTTTACAACATACGGGTGCTCAGGTAGCTTCAATAATGTCCTATATTCTTGCTTTAAGCGTTCTAATACAGATTCTCGATCTTGAAGAATAAGCTTAATGGCGCGCGATACATCACCAAAAGTATCAGTAACTTTATAAACAACTCCAAAACCGCCAGGCTTACCTAGTGGCTGTTGTACAACATACTTATTGGATAATTGATAACCGTTTTTAAGCCTTTTGTAGTTTGCTGGTGTTTGTGCTGGATCCACTTTTTTCGGTTTATTTTGTACAGGCTCAACAACTTCCTCACCAGACATTTGGGCTTCTTGTTTAGGTCGCCACAATTCATTAAATTTTTCTAAGGCCAGTTCAGCAGTTAAACGTTCAGAAGCCTCTTTGTGGCATAAAGCTTGAAGCCAATTATCAAATTCACTCGGTAACTGCTTATTGGTAGAACTAAGTTTATTAGTCAGCACACATGACTTTTCAATCGCTTGCGTAACAGTCTCGAAAGCGGCATCACCACTAAATAGCTCAAATATAACTAACCCAAGGCTATAGATATCTGAGGCACAACTAGCGGCATTATTGTCTGCCCATAGTTCTGGAGCTTTATAACGGTTAGAAATTCGTTCTTGGACTTCATCTGCAATTGTGGTCGTACTTTCTGCACCTATACGTGCATAATCAAAATCAACCAGTCTAGGTTGACCATCCAAACCAATCAATATGTTATCTGGCGTGATATTTCTGTGAACCACATCATGTCTGCACATATGATTCAAAGCAGCCAGCATCTCTTTCACCACACGCTTTTTCTGATCAAACGTTAGTAAAAAAGAGCTATCCTTTAACTTTGAGCTGAGGCTATCGCCCGGAATATCGTCCGTAAGTAGTATGTATTTGTCTTGCGCTTCTGTTGAAAAGAAGTCCTTTACACCAGCAATGGCAGAATGAGGTGGCATTTTTGAAACGGCACGATATGCATTTTCTAACAGACGTTTTTGCTTGGCGCGATCATCTTCTGGTAAATACGGTTCGGCCTTATATGCTTTTGCTAAAACAGTTCCACCTTTACGACCGGCTGTTACATTAAAAGCACGATACTCAGTGAAGTATTCGTTAACCGTTAAAGTCTCAGCAACTTCCCAATTACCATAACGCTCGCCATGACTGCGCTTCTTGGCTGATTTGCCAAGGGCCTCAGCGATAATTTGAATATACTTAGTAACGTTGCGTTCAAATCGTTCTGGGATTCTGAGGCTATCGGTGAAGAAACGAGTGCTGTTTTTTAAAGAAACTACATGACCACGCTCTCTATCTTCAGGATCAAGAAACATACAGTCATCAATTGTTAAAACAACTGCTGTATCAACATAAATATTCTTTAGATCTTTATTGGCTCTATTTTGATTACAAATAAGGCCCGAAAGCGATTTCGCATTACCACGCAACTTAGGTAAAGGCGAGCGATAGCTTGTGTGAGTCGTGTGCCAACTATTTCCGGCCACCTCAACCTGTCCATGAATACCCTTAGCATCCACTAAATAAATAGCATGAGGAGCTACTACACAGATATCCACTTCAAAAAGCTGATCAAATTGTTCTACTTCAAAACTATGAATAACAAAATAATCGTCTGGTAACTTATCCTTTAACCATGCTATGGCTTTACGTTCTTCATCATTGACCGCCTCACCAATTGCAAATACCTGTGCCATAAATGCTCCTTAATGTTTTGGTGCTGCAGCCTCGATTGCGTCTTCAACCATTCGAACAGCTTCATCCTCTAATTTTTGAGCTTCAGCAGCTAATTCACCAGCTTTTACTACCATCTCATGTATTTGCTTCTCATATTCTTTACTAACCCTAGGTAGCTTCAGCTTTAACACATCGTCTGAAGACAAATGAGGTATCGAACTTCCTGCCGCAGTTCTGATGAGTTGTCTATAGCCGACGTCTGTGCACATCAAGTAAGCGTATAAGTAACCGGGCAATACCTGAGATTTCTGAGCCTTAATTCTAATCACATCAACCGACACCGCAGCGTCTTCAAAACGTGAGTCGGCCCAAACACCCGTCCCTATAATACCTCCAACTTGGCCGCTACGCGCCAGCAACAAATCTTGCTGCTGAACTCCCCACTCTGACACGTCACCTAGTTTAGACTTAGCTAAAAAGCGCTTAGGCTCATAACGAGCCCTAAAAATTTCACCACTAGTTGAAAAAGGTACGCCATGGTCACTTTCAGTGAAGAGCAACTTCATTCTGCCAGACTCACCAGTTGTCACTCCCAGCTCGGCTAATGTTTCAGTCCCACCAGCACTAACAACTAATTCGTCGCTTAATTGAGCAATTTTATCGTGATAGGTGGAGTCCATCCGTTTCTGAACTAGCTTGGAAGAAGCTGATGAATGCGTAAAAACACGATGTGATAAGGCTAATTTTTCAGGGAAGCTAAAGTAATCAGTAATTAGCTTTCCAGCTTGTTTTAGTAAACTGTTAGCTTCCGTCCTATTTACACCGCATTGTTCGACTTTTGCATGGACAGATATCTCCAGAGATTTATCAACTATTGGGACTGGTAGATTTATGACATGGTGAGGCTCTATATGCTGGATGATTGCACCATAGGTAGAGCTGACTACTAGGGGTACTCCGAACTTGCTTCTTAAGTAACAATATAAGTAGCCTGGAGATACTTTTTCAGAATCAGGAACTACTCTCATCACGTGTTCTGAACAGGCATTACCATCCATCTCTTCACGAGCTAGAGTCATACGTCCAATAGTTCCAGAACGAGTAATCAAAATCCAATTTTTGAAAATTTTAAATAGTGGCTTTCGAGTTACTTGTTCTTTTGATATTAAAGGTAATCTAGCTAAGTTTGCCTGGATGATATCGACACTCCCCATAAATGGAGTGCCATATAGTTCTTCTTTAACCCAGACTCGACCTTCTCTTCCCGCATGAAATGCCCCTTTAGCTTCATTAACTAACAGCTTTTTCAGCTCTTTCTTGGGTAGAGTACACTCAGTTATCAGTTGTTCCGCTTCCTTAGCACCCGTCATATATGGACCGCAATCTAAACGCTTTCCTTCATCACTAAGCCAATTGCTCGGTATTGTCTTTACTTTCATACTTGCTCCAAAGGAAACCACTCTCTAACTTTTTCAGTAACAAAGTTAAAGGAGTTATGTATACAATTATCAATCGGTGCTAATTTTGCGAAGTTTTTACACACCAACGCGTGTTTTACGTTTTTGCCCGTTCGGTTTATTTTAATTAATAACTCAAGAGCTTCTTTGGGCTTAGAAGGAATACCTTGTTCATCAAATACCCAACCATTCGACGCTAACCAGTCATTTATATTTTCTGCTAAATTAAATCTAACTAAATCCGCTAGTAAGCCATCATTTCCCGGCCATAAAACGACCTCTAGCTCAGGCGTTAATACGCCAACCGAAAAATCATCAACTTGCCACCCGCTCGCTAGCATATTTTTTTCAATATCAGCCTTAATTTGCAACTCTCCTGGTGAACCTGGAAATTGAGCATCAACTAAGATTATTGCTTTTTCATAACTAGTTTTGAGAGGCTCTAAAAACTTATGTGCATTGAGCCAAACACTTCGATCAGTTTGCCCTGTTGGTGTTTTTTTTATATCTCGAACAGGGCTAAATTCAAACGGAGAGCAATTTATATCTGAAAACAGATTCTCGCGCTCAAAGAATCCGGTAACAGCCATTTTTATGCCATTACACGGAACCAAACATACTACTTTCCTACTCATTCGAATATTCCTGCAGCAAACAAGGTTCCCAAATCTAGATCACCTTTCCAATCGACTAGAGCGGGATGCTCTCTTCCCTTCAACACCTGGGTGGCCCCTTCATCATCAAACCTTAGCGTAATAATATTTTCGATTTCAGTATGCGCTAATACCGTCGGCGAATGAGTCGACATGAATAATTGAGTGTTTGGAGCACAATCAAGGGCCTCCAATACTGCGTCTATTGCTTTGGGGTGAATACCATTTTCAGGCTCTTCCAGAGTTATAACTTTAGGCGCATCATTCAAATACGGAAGAATCGTTAAGGCAAAAATATGAAGAGTTCCATGAGATAAACTACTTGAGGGTACTTCCATTCCATTGTCATATATTACTTGCAGGTAACAATAACCATCATCGTCTCGTTTATTAGCTCTAATATTCTGTATTGATGGTAGAGCCATCTTTACGACTTCGATCCATTCTTCTAAGTCTTCAAGGCTATTTTCTTGCAGCTCATACACCTGCCAAGAGAGGTTACTGCCATCTGATTTAAAAGCTTTTTTATTTCTAGGACTAGCTGCTAACCTCATTGCTGGCCATTGTGGTTCGTAACTTTGTGCTCCTTGCTTAAGGAACTCAAGGAGCCAAAATGCTGCAGGAAAGCTAACTTCGTCAGCAGGCATTGAAGCAAAAGCAGAGCGTTCATTCTGTAAAGCAAATTCAATATCCTTAGTTTTCCTTTTGTCTGCCCACTCCGCAGAATAAACAGCTTTTTGTCTATTAGACCTTTCAATTACTTGGAAAACATCATCATTATCAAATCTGCCGCCTTGAATTTCTCCGCCATGGTCAACTCTGTTGTTATCATTAAAGAGCATCAAGTGCTCTTCTTTGATTTCCAACTTATCTCCAATGATGCCTATAGATATCTCGTATCTAATGGTATTGCTTCTCAATTCTGGCTTATCTCTAAATCGCTTAGGACCTAATTGTTGAACTAAAACTTGTTGCTTTTCTGGGATCTCTGCCTCAATCACTAAAGTAAAGTTATCCCCCTTAAGCATGTGAATAAGTTCTTTTGGATTATCAGCCCTAGCTCTATCTCTACCGCTCATAGGTGCAAAAAAAGCATCGTTTATATCGGTCACCATTAAGATATCACCCAGTAAAGCAGGTATATCCAGTAGGGTCGTTTTACCCGAACCATTAGAGCCGGCAAAAATGTGCAAATGTTCTAGCTGTAAGTCGAGCCTTTTAAAACACCTGTAACGGTAAGCCTCTATACGAGTGATCATATTGAAGGCTCCGGGTTTTCAGCTCTGAATTCTTTCCATGCTTTGGCTATCTTTGGCAAGTCATCGTCTAAAATTTTACTGCGACGTTTTAGTTTGCGAACGACATTTTGACCGTTGATACGAATACGCTCCTCAACCTCTTCTTCAATAACTTTTTCTTCACCATCAGGGTGACGTTCATAAAGCGTATTACCACGACGGTCGAAGCCTACTTTTTCTGCCACCGCCATAAATACCGGGTATTCGGGCTCTCCACCGATGGCAACAGCATCTTTTTCAGTATCAGTCTTCTTTTTCAAGAACAGTAGGCTAGTTAAGATGTTTACGTTAGCTTCAACGATAAATGACTCAACCGGTAAGTCAACGCAACCTAGCACCCAGCACTCTTGCATTAGCCACCAGCGAATGTATTCATCACCAGGGTTACCCAAAATACCGTCTGGTAACACGATACCCATACGTCCGCCTTGCTTAAGCCACTGCACGCAACGCTCAATAAACAAAATCTCGGGCGAAACTGCATCTTTACGGCGTTCTGTTTTTCTAAAGCCGCCGTTGTCAGTGCGCTCCCACACATAGGCAAGGTCGTATTGCTCTAGAATTTGCTTGTCGGTAACTGGGATGTCGGAACCAAACGGTGGGTTGGTCAAGATCACATCAACACTGCCTTCTTTACCGCTGGAATCACCGACAGGAATCGTTTTCTTGGCGGGGTCTACGCCCTTTAAATGTCCATGAGGGTATTCCAGTGAGTTCATGTGGTAGATGTTAGCCATGGCATTACTTGCCATCACCACGTTCATTTGCGATGCTCGGCACAGAAAGGGGTCAAAGTCACAACCAAACAGATTTTTTTCGGCAAACTCTTTAATTTGTTGTTGAATAGAAATGAATTCTTCAGTGGTTTCAGCACCCAATTTTACTTTTTCTTCTTCATGTAATTGCTTATTGATGAAGCTTAAAGTCTGCTCGAGGAAGCCCCCTGTACCACATGATGGGTCCAGCACTTTCTCATGTGGTTGTGGTGCCATCATTTCAACAATTAGTTTGATTGCGCCACGAGGCGTAAAGTACTGACCTCGGTCACCACGCAAGTTATCACCAACTACTTCTTGATATGCAGCTCCTTTGGCGTCCATTTCTGTGCGCGTAAAATCATATTTCGCAAGCTCAGATACCATAAAAGCAAGCGCTCTGTCAGACAATGTAATTTCTTCATTGCCTGCAAATATGTCTGGATAGGCTTTTTTTACTTTCTCAAATAACGGCTCAATACGCTCTCTGATTACTTTGCGACCTTCATCGTCGAACTGTTCAGTCGCAGAAGCCCAGAACTCTCTCTCTCTGTTGCCGATACGCTCGTCATACATTTTTGAGAAAATCAAATATAGGAACTGCCAGAAAGCCGCATCTTTTGGCATCCCTTCATTACCATGAATGAAGTTATGACAACGACGGAAAGCAGTAAGTAACATTTCACGGTCAGCCGTTCTTAGTTGTGCATTTGAAGCAACGTCGCGGCTCCCCATCGTTTCATCAGCTAACGGCCAATCGCCTACCGCTTTAAATTTAGCATCAAAACGTGATTCTTCTTTTTCAACAAAGAAGAACTCGATGCCGTTTGTCCATAAGCCCCAATGACATTTTTCCAATACGTATTTATCACCAACCTGCTCACGCATCATATCCTCCATCAATTGAAGATCTTTTTGCGCTTGGTCATGGTCCCGAATTTTAACTGCTGACTTTTTACCTTTCTTTGGTTCTTTATCACAAATTACAATACGACGAATATTTTCAGGTAAATGCTCTGCACCATGATCATAGATAGCGATATCTATTTTCTTACGCTTACCATCAACCTTTACTGGAACATCTAGTGCCATATCTTCGGCGCTTAAACCATACTCATGGAATAAGGCGCGTAAGGTCTTTTGACGAACCAATTCTTTAGGCGTTTGTTTGATTGGATTATTGGTCAAATAATCCAACATCATGCCATCTTCGATGGCGAGTACATCTTTTACTTCTTTGCTAACAATCATTTTTTTCTCGATAATCTGTGGTTATAAGTCAGCTTCCAAAGCCAGCTCATCTAAATCTTCAATATTTACACTTTGATGTGCATTCTTGTCTTGTTCACGTAATACAAGACGTTTTCTAATTTCTTCAGAAAGGACTTCACAGCGCTTAGTTAAAAACGTGTCATAGTCATCATCCCAAATGCCCCAAGCTTCCAGCTCAATTAGGTGAGTTTTCATATGGGCTTTAAGGTCCGAGTTTTGCTCTGTAAACTTACGCATATATGCAGAAGGAGCTTGAGCACCTATTTTTCGTTTATTTAAAAAGTCATCTACGATAGTGATATTAGCAATATGATTGCTATGCTCATCGCCTAAACCTTGCTTGCGTAAGTACGCCCTAGGAAAATAATGGTGATAATTTCGGCTATTCGCACGCTTTAGCCAATCATTGCTAATATGGACAATCGAACCATCGATAAATGATTTGGGTTCTTGGTAAGCTAAAATACAAAGTAATGCTTTGATATAGCTCCTACCTGCATTAAACCAGCCATTTTCTTGTATGAATTGCGCTGATGTATCTATGTTCCAATCATAATCAGGTTGCTGCTCTTGCAGTATTTTATCGATACGTTTCACATCTTGCGCTAACTTGCCTTCAACAGAACTCGAATAGCGACCACCTAAACTAACTCGCCACAAAAAGTCCTCTAAGAAGAGTTGTTTGTTCTCGAGTGGCTTATCTTTGTGGTGATAAAAGAAATAGGCAAATGGAGCTAACAACGAGTTGTATGGTAGAAGTCTGGAAACGGGGATACGGTAATAACCTCTAAAGTAGTCAACCGCTGCTTCTATCGCATCAGCGACCTTAGGCCATTCTTCGATAAATCGCTTTTTATCCAATCGTAAGATGTTTTGACGTTTGCACTCCTTGCCAATTACCAGGGACACTGTTTGTAACACGGTGGCATCTGAAATAGTGTCGTATCCCACTTCGCGTAATCTATCAACCAATGCTTCAAACTTTTCAGAGAGGTCAAACTCTTCATTAGCATCGAATGTTTTTGCAACCATGATTTCAAATAGTGAAAGCGGTTTTCCACCAACATTTATACGTGTGAAGATTTCTGTTGCAACATCTAGTGGTGCTTCCTTCACTTCTATAAGCGAAAAGTTATAGCCCTGAAGTGTTTGGGAGTACTCTGTTATTTTGGGGAAGAACTGTTGGTATTTCTGTAAGAAATTCAGATCAAAGCTAATTAAATCTTTAAGCTTAATGTAAGAACCTTCTTCCAATTCACTGATATCGGTTAAGACAATCTGCTGATGTTCGTCTGCATTTAAGTCGATGTATATTTCTGAAAAGTCATCAACCTTTTTACCACGATTAATTTGGACACCTTTAAGCGCACAAAACAAACTTGTCATACGTTGTTGGCCATCCAATACGTATTCAGCAAAATCACCATCAGGCACCGGCGGTAACTCAACACCACCTAAATCTTTAACAACACGAAGAGCTTCCTTGGTTTTCCAAGTAATAAACGTACCAATAGGATAACCTTTTAAAATACTATCAATTAAGCCTGCCGCGCGGTCTTTACTCCATACGTAGTCACGCTGGAATTGAGGGATCTTAATCAAGCCTTTTTCAATATCAGCTAAAAGAGCCTTGTAAGGTAAATTCTTCGGTTCTGGTAAATGCATTTAAATCCCTTTATTTTTTAATTATAACCTGGAGCTAGTATTAGATTCTCTACACCATATATTGCTTCATTGGCTTTAAGTGCCAATTGATATTCATCACTATTTAATGAGTACTCTTTAGAGCAATCAACTTTCCACTGGTTTAACAAATAGCCCACCAAAGCTGCTCTGACTTCCAGTGTTAACTCTCCGTCAACCATATCGAAGTCCAGTTCAATCGCTTTTGGATGTTTTAGCTCTGGGTGGGGTATCAGATGTAAATCTACTATCCGATTCCATTGCTTATCGGCCTCTCGAGCTTCCTGGGCGGCTATTGGCTCATCTAGCACTTCAATGCTGACTAAACGAGTCAGTACAAAATCTCGAAATTCCTCATGCTTACGATCAAAAGCTCGGACGTGCCAACGAAGGCCATTGTTGATCAGAGCATGAGGTACTAGTTCACGAACAGACTCGCCAGAAGAGAGTGAAACATAGTTAACTTTTATGGGCTGATGGTTCGTGATTGCACGGGTCACCGTCGAAACTACTTCAGCATCTGGATGGACTAATCTCGTTGCATCAATGCAGACCTGGCTTGGCTGCACTCCATGAGAAATACCATCTCCAAAGCCGCGACATAGACCTGTTAGTAC
>NZ_JACSOE010000088.1:0-13616 GCF_014349115.1 Alteromonas sp. BZK5
CAATTACGCTAAATAACTGTGTACATGAGCCGTATACGAGGCCCGTATGTACGGTTCTGTGAGAGGGATGAGGCGGTGACGCCTCACCCTACTCGATGTTTCAGTTTTGTGCGCGGTTTGCTTACGTTTATTCGCACATTTATGCCTTTTACCAGCATTTTTAGAAGCTCGAATGTCAAGTTTCCATAAAGAAAGGTCAGCTTTGCAAAGTTGACGTAAAGCTGCGAACTAAGCCCTATTCACATAGCCATATCGCTGTATTGTGCGTGCCAAGATCAGCACTCTCTACATGTGCCTATTTGCTTTTACGCAGGCTTTATCCAACCAAGAACAACTTCAAAGGACATTCAATTTATGCAATTGACCTCTCAATCTTTGCTTCGTGGAACATGGTTCCAAACAGTGGCAATTGGGCTTATTGCACTGCTTGGGCTTACCGCTTGTGGTGGCTCAGGCAGCAGTAGCTCAGATTATTCGTATGCTTACATTCAGTTTTACAACGCTTCGCCTAACGGTGCCAATGTAGAAATGCGTGAAGTTGATGGCGATAGCTTTGGCTCTGCTCAATTTGGTGATACTACGTCAATGTACTCTATGGATGATGGAGAATTAGAACTCGAGTTCATTCGAACTGATTCAGACGACCAAGAAGTATTTATTGACGAGATTACCGTTAACTTAAAAACCGGTTATAAGACCATTGTTGTTATGAGTGGTGACTTTAGTAACCCCGTTTTTACCACCTATTCCTATAATCGCGAAACATTGGAAGATCACTTCCGCCTATTCGCTTTGTCGGTAGCAGTAGATGAATCTTCTTATGATTTCTACATGAGTGAGTCTGGCGACCCGTTTGAAGCAGCCAACTTCCTTGGCACGGTTACAACGGACGACATGATTGAATTTGACTTCTGGGATGCAGATGATGACAGTGAATACTTTGATGAGGGCGAGTACACGATTTATTTGACCGAACCAGGAAGTGACGATGTTGTCTTTGAATCACAAACCATCGATTTTGTATACGAAACTGAGTATCTAATGACACTGCGCGATGTCAGTGGCGCCATTCAAGAAGGGCTAGTTGTAGACACTATTCTTAACTCTTCATCAGTTACGGCGCTTACAGATGTAGAAGCAGATTCACAGTATCGTATTTACAATTCTACGAATCTGGATGCAGAGCTTCAGGTTACCTTTGGTGGAAACACTGATGAAGAGGACGTCAGTTTTACACTCGCGGCGGGCGAGTTGTCTGAGTTTAGTACTATCCGCTATGGCGATTATCGCGTTACCGTAACCGACCCATCAGGTACAGTGACGTCACTGAGCAACAAGCTAATTACGCTTAATCAGGGTGAGAGTAAGGCTATTCTTATCTACAACACCAACAATAAATTAGGCGCAGCAACCTTTGTAGAAAGCGGTTTGCCTCAGGCCTACGATAAGACAGTAAACTTCATCAACTTAGTTAGCGACTTTGATGACGTAGACTTCTACTTGGTAAGAAATGACGAAACCATTGATACTGCTGAGTACGATATACAGAATCTTGAATTTGCTGAAAGTACCAGTGAAGTGCTGCCGTCAGACTATTATGAAGTGATTGCCGTATACGAAGATGACAACGAGGAGCAGGTGCTGCTTGATAGAACCGCGCTGTTTGGCTTTACAGAGGAAGAAAACTACATAGTTACTGTTGAGCCAGCGGATACACCAACGGGATATGAAATTAACGTGCTTTATTAATCGGTTAGTACATATATTATACTAATTGATAAGGGTGAAAACTTTCATCTGCGTGTATTTCACGTAAGTTTAAAAGGTCAACGCTAAAAACGTTGGCCTTTTTACTTGCTGTCCGGAAGGGCCTAAATCCTCATGAGTATCATTAAAGAGCAACTAAAAGAGATAGGTATTACCGCCGATTTAGCAGAAAACGGTGAAGAGGCAGTAGAAAAAGTTAAAGGCGCATTAAAAGGAAAGTCACCCTACACAATCATTTTGATGGACTGCCATATGCCTGTAATGGATGGATTAGAGGCGACGAAGCTAATTAGGTCAATGGGAGACAAGGCACGGGACATCCCAATAATTGCATTAACCGCAAATGCGTTAACCGGCGACAAAGAAAAATGCTTGAAATCCGGCATGGATGACTTCATATCAAAACCTGTTGGTGTAAGCCGGTTGAAAGAGTGCCTTTACAGTCACTTGAGTAAGCAGCTTGTAAGTAATGAAAATCGCCTAAAAGATCCTGCTTGATAACCTATGACGTGGTTATCAGCCCCGACTTTTAGTCGGGGCTTTTTTATTGCTCACATAGTTTAAAAATAATTCAATTTACCGCTATCACTTCCAAATGTTTTCTGTTATTATTTCGCGCCCTTTTTATGGGGGTATGTACATAAAAGCAACGACATCCAGTTGTTTTTAGCAGCACTAACGACTCGGGAGAGTCTTAATTTTAAGAGCGGAGCACTAACATGATCCAAATGCAAACTAACCTGGACGTTGCAGACAACAGCGGCGCTCGCAGGGTTCAGTGTATTAAGGTTCTTGGTGGCTCGCATCGCCGTTATGCAGGTATCGGTGACATCATCAAAGTTACTGTTAAGGAAGCAATTCCTCGCGGTAAAGTTAAAAAAGGTGACGTACTGAATGCAGTGGTGGTGCGTACTAGAAAAGGCGTTCGTCGTGCAGATGGTTCTACCATTCGTTTTGACGGTAACGCGGCTGTTATGCTTAATGCTAACAAGCAACCAATTGGTACGCGTATCTTTGGCCCGGTTACCCGTGAGTTGAGAAGTGAAAACTTCATGAAAATCATCTCATTGGCCCCAGAGGTACTATAAGGAGTCACGATAATGGCTAATAAAATTCGTCGTGATGATGAAGTAGTCGTATTAGCGGGTAAAGACAAAGGCAAACAAGGCAAAGTCCTTAAAGTGCTTATTGCTGATAACCGTGTAATTGTAGAAGGCGTTAATCTCGTTAAGAAGCACACTAAGCCAAACCCACAACTGGGCGTAGCTGGTGGCATCGTTGAGAAAGAAGCTTCTATTCACGTTTCTAATGTTGCGATTGTTAACCCGGCAACGGGTAAAGCAGATCGCGTTGGTTTCCGTTTCGAAGATGAGAAGAAAGTACGTTTCTTCAAGTCTAACGGCGAACTTGTTTAATTATATTGGAGAGTACGATGGCGAAACTGCATGATTTCTATAAAGAAACAGTAGTAGCTGAACTTGCTAAGCAGTTCGGATACAAAAGCGTCATGCAAGTCCCTCGGATTGAAAAAATCACTCTAAACATGGGTTTAGGTGAAGCAGTTGCTGACAAAAAGGTACTTGAGAATGCTCAAGCTGACATGACGGCTATCGCCGGTCAGAAGCCTGTTGTTACAGTTGCTAGAAAATCAGTAGCGGGTTTTAAAATCCGTGAAGGTTATCCGATTGGCTGTAAAGTAACCCTACGCGGCGAGCGTATGTGGGAATTCCTAGAGCGTTTGATTTCAATCGCTATCCCACGTGTTCGCGACTTCCGTGGTTTGAATCCTAAATCATTCGACGGACGTGGTAACTACAGCATGGGCGTGCGTGAGCAAATCATTTTCCCTGAAATCGATTTCGATAAAGTGGATAAGGTTCGCGGTATGGATATCACTATCACTACCAGTGCGAATACAAATGAAGAAGCACGTGCTCTGCTGGACGCGTTTAACTTCCCATTCAAAAAGTAGGGGTGTAGGGTTATGGCAAAAGAATCAATGAAGGCACGTGAAGCTAAGCGTACTAAGCTAGTAGCTAAGTATGCTGAAAAGCGCGCCGCACTTAAAGCGATTATCAGCGATGTTAACGCTTCTGAAGATGAGCGTTGGGACGCTGTTCTGAAGCTACAACAACTGCCACGTGACTCTAGTAAGTCTCGTCAACGTAACCGTTGTCGTGTTACTGGTCGTCCACATGGTTACCTACGCAAATTCGGTCTTAGCCGTATTAAGCTTCGCGAAGCAGCGATGCGCGGTGAAGTCCCTGGCCTTAAGAAAGCCAGCTGGTAAGGAGTAGCTGATAATGAGCATGCAAGATCCTATCGCGGATATGTTTACCCGCATCCGTAACGGCCAGATGGCACAGAAAGTTTCTGTAACTATGCCTTCTTCAAAACTTCGCGTTGCAATCTGTGAAGTATTGAAAGCTGAAGGTTATATTACTGACTTCGCTGCTTCTGGTGACGTTAAGCCTGTTTTAGAAGTTACGCTTAAGTACTTCGAAGGCAAGCAAGTAATTGACACTATCGAACGTGTAAGCCGTCCTGGTCTGCGCATCTATAAGAAAAAAGATGAGCTTCCAAAGGTTATGGGTGGTTTAGGCGTAGCTATCGTGTCGACTTCTAAAGGTGTGATGACTGACCGTGCAGCGCGTAACGCTGGCATGGGCGGTGAGATCATCGGTTATGTAGCATAACGGAGGAGTTGAAATGTCACGTATAGCAAAAGCCCCAGTAGACGTTGTATCAGGTGTAGAAGTTTCTATCTCTGGTCAAGAAGTTACTGTTAAAGGTAGTAAAGGCACTTTGACCCGCGTTTTCAACGACGCTGTAGAAGTTGCACAGGAAGAGAACCAACTTAAAGCACTTCCACGTGAAGGCTTTGTTGACGGTTGGGCACAGGCTGGTACTGCGCGCTCTATCCTTAACGCAATGGTTCAAGGTGTTTCAGAAGGTTTTGAGAAAAAACTTCAGTTGTTAGGTGTTGGTTACCGTGCACAAGCACAAGGTAACAAACTAAACCTTACACTAGGTTTCTCTCACCCTGTAGCATACGAAATGCCTGAAGGCATTACGGTTGAAACTCCTAGCCAAACTGAAATCGTCGTTAAAGGCGCCGATAAGCAGGTGGTTGGTCAGGTTGCGGCGAACATTCGTGGTTACCGTCCACCAGAGCCTTACAAAGGTAAAGGTGTACGTTACGCTGACGAACACGTACGTCGTAAAGAAGCTAAGAAAAAGTAGGTGGGTGATACGATGGATAAGAAAACAGCTCGCATTCGTCGCGCTACTCGCGCACGAGCAAAAATTCGTGAACTGGCCGCGCATCGCTTGGTAGTTAACCGTACACCTCGCCACATCTACGCTCAGCTAATCGCTCCATGCGGTTCTGAAGTGTTGGCAGCGGCTTCAACTGTTGAGAAAGATCTTGCAAAAGATCTTAAGTCTACAGGTAACGCTGAAGCAGCGACGGTAGTCGGTAAAGCAATCGCAGAGCGCGCGCTTGAGAAAGGCATTAAAACAGTGGCTTTCGATCGCAGTGGTTTCCAATACCACGGTCGCGTTAAAGCATTAGCTGATGCAGCTCGCGAAGCTGGTCTTCAGTTCTAGGAGTTTATAATGGCTAAACAAGACGTTCAAAATGGTGAATTTCTAGAGAAATTGATCGCCGTAAACCGCGTATCTAAAGTGGTTAAAGGTGGTCGTATCTTTAGTTTCACTGCATTGACAGTAGTGGGTGACGGTAACGGTCGCGTTGGTTTTGGTTACGGTAAGGCACGTGAAGTACCTGCTGCAATCCAAAAAGCAATGGAAAAGGCACGTCGCAACATGGTTGACGTAGACCTTAACGGTCACACGTTACAGCACCCGATTAAAGGTCGTCACTCTGGCTCTAAAGTTTACATGCAGCCAGCATCTGAAGGTACCGGTATTATTGCCGGTGGTGCGATGCGTGCAGTACTTGAAGTAGCTGGTGTACAAAACGTACTTTCAAAATGTTACGGCTCTACAAACCCAATCAACGTTGTACGTGCAACAATCAACGCGCTGACAGAAATGAACAGCCCGGCGAAAGTTGCTGCGAAGCGTGGATTGTCTGTAGAAGAAATTTTGGGGTAATCAGACATGGCAACGATTAAAGTAAAGCAAACTAAAAGTGCAATTGGCCGTCTGCCAAAGCACAAAGCTACGCTTAAAGGTTTAGGCCTTCGTAAAATCAACCATGTTCGTGAACTGGAAGATACCCCAGCCGTTCGTGGCATGATCAACCGTGTATATTACATGGTTGAGATAGTGGAGGAGTAAGACATGCGTTTAAATACAATTTCTCCAGCCGAAGGTTCAAAGCCTACTGGTAAGCGTTCTGGTCGTGGTATCGGCTCAGGTCTTGGTAAAACGAGTGGCCACGGTCACAAAGGTCAAAAAAGCCGTTCAGGTGGCCGCGTTAAGCCAGGATTCGAAGGTGGTCAGATGCCTATCCAGCGTCGTCTTCCTAAGTTCGGTTTCACTTCACGCAAGAGCTTTGTTACTGATCAAGTAACTCTTGCTGAAATCGCGAAGGTTGATGGTGATACTGCGTCTCTTGAGACTTTAAAAGCAGCTGGTATCGTTAAGAAAGAAATCCAGTTCGTTAAAGTTGTTAAGAGCGGTGAAGTTTCACGCGCTGTTACAGTAAGCGGGTTAAAGGTTACTAAAGGCGCTAAAGAAGCGATTGAAGCTGCTGGCGGTAAAGTAGAGGAATAAGCTAGATGGCTAAACCAGGATTGGATTCAGGCGCTAAAAGCGGCTTGAGTGAGCTTAAGGCAAGATTGTTGTTCGTACTTGGTGCGATTGTTGTATTCAGACTAGGTTCTTACGTTCCTATCCCTGGCATCGATCCAGCTGTACTTGCTGACTTGTTCGAGCAACAAAAAGGCACCATTGTAGAAATGTTTAACATGTTCTCTGGTGGTGCGCTTGAGCGTGCATCCGTTCTGGCTTTGGGCATTATGCCATACATTACTGCATCCATTATCATGCAGTTGCTCTCGGTGGTTCACCCACCGATGGTGGAGCTTAAAAAAGAAGGCGAAGCAGGCCGTCGTAAAATTAGTCAGTACACGCGTTATCTAACGCTTGTATTGGCTATCTTCCAATCAATTGGAATTTCGACTGGTTTGCCTAACCTGATTAATGGATTGGTGATAAACCCTGGCTTCGGATTCTACTTTACGGCAGTAGTGAGCCTAGTCACAGGAACTATGTTCCTTATGTGGTTGGGTGAGCAAATTACCGAACGAGGTATTGGTAACGGTATCTCTATATTGATTTTTGCTGGTATTGTTGCCGGTCTGCCAACAGCGATAGGTCAGACTGCGGAACAAGCAAGGCAGGGCGACATTAACTTGTTGTTCCTACTGTTGATTGGCGTGATTGTTATCGCTCTTACATACCTAGTTGTATTTGTAGAGCGCGGACAGCGCAGAATTGTGGTAAACTACGCAAAACGTCAGCAAGGCCGTCAGGTTTTTGCTGCACAAAGCACCCATTTACCGCTGAAAGTCAACATTGCTGGTGTAATTCCACCAATCTTTGCTTCTAGCATAATTCTGTTCCCGGGTACCATCGCAGGATGGTTCGGACAGAATGAATCAACAGCGTGGTTGCAAGATGTAGCGCTTATGCTATCTCCTGGTCAACCGCTGTACGTGATGTTATATGCAGCTGCGATTATCTTCTTCTGCTTCTTCTACACGGCGTTGGTTTTCAACCCGCGTGATACAGCAGATAACTTGAAGAAATCTGGCGCGTTCATCCCAGGCATCCGCCCGGGTGAGCAAACGTCACGATACATTGACAAGGTAATGACTCGCCTTACACTGGCTGGCGCACTGTACATAACCTTTATTTGTTTAGTGCCTGAATTCATGCTAATTGCTTGGAATGTGCCGTTCTACTTCGGTGGTACGTCGCTTCTCATTATCGTAGTAGTTATCATGGACTTTATGGCACAAGTACAGACACATTTGATGTCTAGTCAATATGAGTCTGTGCTGAAGAAAGCTAACCTTAAAGGCTACGGCCGATAAGTTAGCCCCTTAATATTGATAGAAAGGGGAAAGATGTAATGAAAGTTCGTGCATCAGTAAAAAAGATTTGCCGTAACTGTAAAGTTATCAAGCGCAACGGTGTTGTGCGTGTAATTTGCAGTTCTGACCCAAAGCATAAGCAGCGTCAGGGCTAATCTAAGCGGAACAAGATATTCGCAAAGCTAAGTAAGCAGAACCTAGATAGTACTTGTCTGGTTCTGCTAGTTTTGTTTTAAAGTATTTTGAACCTTAATTTGCAATTTAGTCGACGGGTAAGTATCCTATCGGGCTTTTTAGGTCGTCGACAAATAAACAAGAGGAGTGCTGTTAATGGCCCGTATCGCTGGCATTAACATTCCTGAGCACAAGCATGCTGTAATCGCTATCCAAGCGATCTATGGCGTTGGTCCCACACGTGCGAAAAGCATTTGTGCGGGTGCTGGTGTTGCAGAAAATACAAAAATCAAAGAGCTAGACGAAGCTACTATTGATAAGCTTCGTGACGAAGTGGCTAAATTCACCGTTGAAGGTGACCTACGCCGTGAAGTCTCTATGAGCATCAAACGTTTGATGGACCTGGGTTGCTTCCGTGGTATTCGCCACCGTCGTAGCTTGCCTCTACGTGGTCAGCGCACTAAAACTAATGCGCGTACCCGTAAAGGTCCTCGTAAGCCAATTAAGAAGTAAACGGGGAGTAAGTTATGGCTAAAGCACCAGCTCGTAGCACGCGTAAGCGCGCTAAACGTCAGGTTGCAGACGGTATGGCTCATATCCATGCGTCTTTCAACAACACAATTGTGACTATTACAGACCGTTCAGGCAATGCACTAGCATGGGCGACATCTGGTGGTTCAGGTTTCCGTGGTTCACGTAAATCTACCCCATTTGCTGCACAGGTAGCTGCTGAGCGTGCAGGTGTTGCTGCACAAGAATACGGTCTTAAGAACCTTGAAGTTTTCGTTAAAGGTCCAGGTCCAGGCCGTGAGTCTGCGATCCGTGCTCTTAACGCTACAGGTTATAAGATCACAAACATTACCGATGTGACCCCTATTCCTCACAACGGTTGTCGTCCACCGAAAAAACGTCGCGTTTAATCGACGGACAGTTGGAGAAAGATCATGGCAAGATATTTGGGTCCAAAACTCAAACTTAGCCGTCGCGAAGGAACAGACCTGTTCCTAAAAAGCGGCGTTCGCGCAATCGATTCTAAATGTAAAATCGATACAGCGCCTGGTCAGCACGGTGCCCGTCGTGGCCGTCTGTCTGACTACGGTGTTCAGCTGCGTGAAAAACAAAAAGTTCGTCGTATGTACGGCGTTCTGGAAAAGCAATTCCGCAACTACTATAAAGAAGCTGCACGTCTAAAAGGCAACACAGGTGAAAACTTGCTACAGCTTTTAGAACAGCGTCTTGATAACGTAGTTTACCGTATGGGTTTCGCTAGCACTCGTGCAGAAGCACGTCAGCTAGTTAGCCACAAGGCGATCATGGTAAATGGTCAAGTTGTGAACATCCCATCGTTTAACGTTTCTGCCGAAGACGTGGTTTCTGTTCGTGAAAAGGCTAAGAAGCAAGCGCGTATCGTTGCTGCTTTGGAACTGGCTGACCAACGTGAGAAGCCAACCTGGATTGAAGTAGACAGCAGCAAAATGGAAGGCACTTTCAAGCGCGTTCCTGAAAGAACTGACCTGTCTGCGGAAATTAACGAACAGTTGATCGTCGAACTTTACTCTAAGTAAAGCTAACTAAAGAGGAAGCATTGTGGGTTCTGTGACTGAATTCCTAAAACCGAGATTAGTTGAGATCGAAAACGTTTCTCCTACTCGTGCCAAAGTAACTTTGGAACCACTAGAGCGCGGCTTTGGCCATACTCTAGGTAACGCCCTACGTCGTATTTTACTGTCATCTATGCCAGGATGTGCAGTTACCGAGGTAGAAATTGACGGCGTTCTTCACGAGTACAGCACCAAAGAAGGTGTTCAGGAAGACGTAATTGAAATCTTGCTAAATCTTAAAGGTTTAGCGGTTCGCCTTGAAGGTAAAACTGAGGCAACCCTAACTCTAGTGAAATCTGGCGCTGGCCCTGTTGTTGCTGGTGATATTCAGCATGATGGCGACGTAGAAATTACAAACCCTGACCACGTTATTTGTACTTTAACTGGCGAAGCTGAAATCAGCATGCGCATTAAAGTAGAAATGGGTCGCGGTTATGTACCAGCTTCTACCCGTCGCTCCTCTGAAGAAGATGATCGTCCAATTGGTCGTTTGTTAGTAGACGCTTCATACAGCCCAGTTGAACGTATTGCTTACAGTGTAGAGTCTGCTCGTGTTGAACAACGCACAGACCTAGACAAACTAATCATCGACATGGAGACGAACGGTACTTTGGATCCTGAAGAAGCGATCCGCCGTTCTGCTACTATCCTAGCCGAACAGCTAGATGCATTCGTAGACCTACGTGATGTGTCTGAGCCAGAAGCGAAAGAAGAGAAGCCAGAATTCGATCCGATTCTGCTTCGTCCAGTAGATGACCTAGAGCTGACAGTACGTTCTGCAAACTGTTTGAAAGCAGAAGCTATCCAGTACATTGGTGACCTGGTACAGCGCACTGAGGTTGAGCTACTTAAAACGCCAAACCTTGGTAAGAAATCGCTAACTGAAATCAAAGATGTTCTAGCATCTCGTGGTCTTTCTCTAGGTATGCGCCTAGAAAACTGGCCGCCAGAGAGCATCGCTGAAAAAGATTAATCAGGTTTTTATCAAACTGATTTGTAGAGAAGGATAAAACTATGCGCCATCGTAAGAGTGGTCGTCAGTTGAATCGCAACAGCAGCCATCGTCAAGCTATGTTCAAAAACATGGCCGGTTCTTTGGTCAAGCACGAAGTGATCAAAACTACGTTACCAAAAGCGAAAGAATTACGTCGCGTAATCGAGCCTCTAATCACTATGGCTAAAGAAGACAGCGTTGCAAACCGCCGTCTAGCTTTTGCCCGCACTGGTGACAAAGAGGTTGTAGGTAAACTATTCAACGAGCTTGGTCCTCGTTACGAAGCTCGCCCAGGCGGTTACACTCGCATTCTAAAATGCGGTTTCCGTGCTGGCGACAATGCCCCAATGGCATATGTTGAGCTAGTTGACCGTCCAGTTGTAGAAGCTGAAGAAGAAGCAGTAGAAGCAACTGAAGAGTAATTAATACTCGATTAGAAAAAGGGGCCTGAGTGAAAACTCAGGCCCCTTTTTTTTTGTATTAAGAATTTTAGGGGCATTGTTGTTACTGTGAGCCAATACCAATGTATTTTTGCCATTTAAACGTAACGCAAACCTTTGTATACTAAAGGTCGAATATATAATTAATAGGACGTGGGCGAAGCACCCACACATCAAGGATATTACAAATGAAACCAGTAGTATTAGCTGGCGGCTCAGGCAGTCGCTTATGGCCAAAGTCTCGTGCAGCGCTTCCAAAGCAGTTTCTGTCTCTCACATCAGACAGCACTATGCTACAAGACACAATTACTCGCTTAAAAGGCACGCCAGCTCAAAATCCAATCTTTATTTGTAATGATGCACATCGCTTCCTAGTAGCTGAGCAACTTCGTCAAAAAGATATCCAACATGGTGGTATTCTTCTAGAGCCTGTTGGCCGAAATACGGCACCGGCAATTGCACTAGCGGCGCTACACGCGACCATTAATGGCGAAGACCCTGTTCTTCTTGTTTTGGCCGCTGACCATCTTATTAAAGATAACAAAGCGTTTCACACAGCTATTGCTAAAGCCGAAAAGCTAGCAGAGCAGGGTAAACTTGTAACTTTTGGTATTGTTCCAGACCAGCCGCATACAGGGTATGGCTACATCAAAGCTGGCGAGCAAGCAGGTGATGGTTTTGAAGTCGCACAGTTTGTAGAAAAGCCTGCTTTGGAAACTGCAAAAGAGTATGTAGATTCGGGCAGTTACTACTGGAATAGCGGTATGTTTATGTTTAAAGCAAGCCGCTATTTGGAAGAGCTAGAAAAATACAACCCTGAAATGTTAGACGTCTGTAAGCGTGCTATCGATACAGAAACACCAGATCTAGATTTCATACGCGTTGACCACGATATTTTTGCGAAATGTCCAGACGATTCAGTTGACTATGCAGTAATGGAAAAAACGGATAGCGCAGCTATGGTTCCATTAGACGCAGGTTGGAGCGATGTGGGTAGCTGGTCTTCACTGTGGGAAACTGCAGAGAAAGATGAAAACGGCAACGCTACTGTAGGCGATACTATCCTAGAAAACACAAAGAACAGTTACGTAAATGCTGAGCAGCGCCTGGTATCTGTAATTGGGCTAGAAGACGTTATCGTAGTAGAAACAAAAGATGCCGTAATGGTGGCACATAAGAACGATGCGCAAAGCATTAAAACGGTAGTGAATAAGCTTAAAGCAGAGCACCGCCCTGAATTCGAATTCCACCGTGAAGTATTCCGTCCATGGGGTAGTTATGACTCTATCGACAGTGGCGCCCGTTTCCAAGTAAAACGCATTACCGTAAAGCCAGGTGAAAAATTATCGGTTCAAATGCACCACCACCGTGCTGAACACTGGATTGTAGTTTCTGGTAGTGCAAACGTAACCATCAATGAAGAAACTCAGCTAGTTACAGAAAACGAGTCGGTCTACATTCCTATTGGTGCGGTTCATGCGTTAGAAAACCCTGGAAAGATCCCTCTAGAGCTTATTGAAGTTCAGTCAGGCGCATACCTTGGTGAAGATGATATTGTGCGTTTTTCTGATAGGTATGGGCGGGTAAACTAGGAATATTTTGGCAAGAGTGCTCTTAGATTTTTTAGTTTAGAGTATAATTCTAAAAGCAAGGTTCGCCCTCAATGAAAACAAAAGTTTTTCAAGTTATGTCGGGTAAAACAAAGTGCACCTTTAAAGTTAAGCTCTTGAACGGCACAAGAACAACATCATTTTGAATACAATGAGAACGTTTGCAGGTTGTCTGTTAGACTCTGGCAAGCAACTCGTACCAAAGTAGATTTACATCAAGGATACGCTTTTAAAATGGCAGTATATTGTATTACACAAGCTAACTCCCTTTGGGACGACTTTGTTTCTTCTTTTTCCGAACATGTAGTCGAAAGTTTCGATGATATAACTATTAGTAACGCTTATAGTTTGTTAAAAAAAGAGGTTGATACTAAGGAACTCTTGAGATTTTGTATAACTAACCCTGCGCAGCAATTAGTTATATTTTATTGTCCCCCATCGTTAGTCCTTAACAATATTGAGAAAAGCGAAGATGAATTAAATTCAGTTGTATTAGATTCAGTGGGAAATGCTACAGAACTTCTAGACTTTTTTTATAAGCACAAAAAACAAATTACCTTAGTGAACTTGTTAGACTTATTTGAACCTACGAAATTAAAAAAAGTCGCCCCTTCTCTACATTCTAACTTGAGAGCGTTTTATTTTAAATTAAGTTTTGACGACGTAGTTGGTTATTTATCTATTAAAGCTAGTAACGATAAGGCTAGTAGAATTGAGTACTTACTTAACTCTGTAAGTGTTGGAGGTACGCCTTCTGTCAAACTAATGGTGGGCTTAGCTCGAGAAGATTTGAGAGCTAAAAACGAAGAACTGGGTCTAAAAGAAAAAGAAAATAAACGTGCTCTTTTGGATGTTAAATCGAGATTGGCGGAAAAAAACACAGCTCTCGTTGAATCAGATAAAATGTTAGGGAAAGCAGAAAAAGAATACGCCAGCCTTTCGAAAAAACTAGAATATGAAAG
>NZ_JACSOE010000089.1:0-13226 GCF_014349115.1 Alteromonas sp. BZK5
AGAGCCCGGTTTAATGCACCTGACTTGAAATCAGACGTGGGGTCAAACCCACCGGGGGTTCGAATCCCTCACTCTCCGCCAAATACGAAAAACCCGCACTTAGTTGCGGGTTTTTTTATGGGTCAAATAAAAACGTGCTGCTAGAACGTCTTCAACCAACCTCGTTACACGTTGTAGTGTCGATACTTATCACCGCATAAAAATCATTATTCTTATCGTTGTACAAATAATTAACTGTAATTCCATGTCGCCTAAAAATTTCTTGCGAGGGTGAAGTGCACACATACGGATAGAGCTTCTTTTGTTGTTCCTCTACAAATTGATTAACGCCTTTGTTTTGAGTCAACGTCATAGAGCGATAGTGATAAGTGATCTCTCCGTCACTGGTTGATAGGCGCTCCATAGTGAGTGTTGGGTTTACAATTAAAGGGGTACTCTTATTGCCTTTGCGAACGGCTTCATTGAGAAGCGCATTAGTATAGTTGTCAGCTGCAGTCGCGGGTGAACCGTACAACGAGAGCAGCGTTACTGCTATGTAAATTACTGATTTCATGTTAAGAAAAATCCTTTTTCGTTTCTGAAGGTGTGAAGGTATAAACGTATAAGTATGCTGTTTACCGACGCAGCTTAATTAGCCAACGTTGAATCGGGCATTTAGTAAGCTAGGTAAACGTAACATGATAACCAACGGTATCTCCATGCTTTTTATGATCACGAGCTTTAAGTTAAACGGTGTTTCACAGCATCATCGCAGGCATAAGTTTGTTATGAAATATTTTCTGATCTCATCCTGTCTGTATCTTGTAATTACAGGACATTCCATAAAAACCTAGTTATGTCGCGCTTTATTCATAAAAGCTTGGTATACATAAAGGGTTAGCAATCAACTGAAATCATTACGGCATTTTAAAGCGCTCTTCTTTTAGTCTTATGGCGCTGGTCCTACGCAGTTGGTAGTAATAACAAAAATCGAGAGGACATTATGCAGGCAATGCCCACACTTAATTTACGGGACGGAACAGTTGAGCAAAAAAGACAGGAAATAAAGGCTTATTTCCTCGATTCCTTTGATACCTACGAATCACTTTTTTCTTGTCTTGCCAATGATGACGTATTTTATCAACGACCTGAAAAGTTGCGCCATCCGTTAATTTTCTATTTTGGTCATACTGCTACTTTCTTTATCAATAAATTAGTACTGTCTAAGGCAATAAACGAGCGCATTAACCCAAAATTTGAATCGCTATTTGCCATTGGTGTTGATGAAATGAGTTGGGATGATCTTAACGATGAAAATTACGACTGGCCGAAGGTGGAAGAGGTGCGTCAATATCGTAATCAAGTGCGCACATTGGTATGCGATTTAATAGATACCATGTCTTTCAGCATGCCTATTGACTGGGAAAGTCCAATGTGGCCCGTTGTTATGGGAATAGAGCATGAACGTATTCATTTAGAAACCTCATCTGTTCTAATCAGACAGCTACCCATTGCATCGGTACGCCCCAGCCCAGAATGGCCTGCATGTAGCATTATGCAAACTAATGCTGAAGCGTTAGAGGCTAATGTTTTAATGACCGTTCCGGCACAGAAAGTCATAAATGACAAAGCGTGGGACAGTGCTTATTACGGCTGGGACAATGAATATGGTTCTCAGCAAGAATCCGTTAGCGAGTTTAGTGCGTCTAAATTTCTTGTAAGTAATGGTGAGTATTTATCGTTTGTGCAAGACGGCGGCTATAACAACGCAAAATACTGGGAGGCTGAAGGCAATAAGTGGCGTGAATACACTAAAGCTCAGTATCCTGTATTTTGGATTAAAAAGGGTGATGATTATTTATATCGCAGCATGCTTGAAGAGCATCCACTACCTTTAGATTGGCCTGTGGATGTGAATTATCATGAAGCGAAAGCATTTTGTAACTACTTGAGTGAAAAAACGGGTGATCTTATTCGTCTGCCGACTGAAAATGAATGGCAAGCGTTACGACAGCAGGCTGGTGTAACACAAACCGTATACAGCGAAGGATTCAACATAGCGCTGCAAAAGTATGCGTCGAGTGAACCTGTTAATGTTAATAAGTCCGGCGAATTTTATGATGTTGTTGGCAACGTATGGCAATGGACAGAAACACCCATCTATCCGTTTGAGGGCTTTAACGTTCATCCTTTATATGACGACTTTACAACACCAACATTCGACAATAAGCATAACCTCATTAAAGGCGGTAGTTGGGTATCTACAGGTAACGAAGCAATGAAAGATAGTCGTTACGCTTTTAGGCGCCACTTCTTTCAGCACGCGGGGTTTCGGTATGTTCAAGGAAAGCGAGTTATAGCAGTGAACGATTTTGATTATGAAAGTGATACACAGGTTTCGCAATACAGTGAATTCCATTACGGCGACGAGTACTACGGCGTCCCTAATTTTGCTAAAGCCAGTGCGCAGTTTTGTATTGACGCTATGCAAGGGCGTCAACACGCTAAAGCGTTAGATTTAGGGTGTGCCGTTGGTCGGTCTACCTTTGAACTTGCAAAATACTTCGATCATGTCGATGGCATCGATTTTTCTGCACGCTTTATAAAAACAGCGTTTGAGATGCAAGAGCGTGGTGAAATACGCTATAACCTTATAGAAGAAGGTGAACTTACGTCGTTTAAGGCGCGCAAGCTCTCCGCGCTCGGTTTAGATGACAGTGTAGACAACGTTGCTTTCGCACAAGGTGATGCCTGTAATTTGAAGCCGCAATTCACAGGCTACGACTTGATCTTCTTAGGCAACCTTATTGATAGAGTGTATAGTCCAAGAAAGGTATTAACGGACATGGCCACGCGGCTAAATAAAGGTGGATTGCTCGTTGTCGCCAGCCCCTTTACATGGTTGGAAGAGTATACCGAAAGAAGTGAATGGTTGGGCGGCTACAAAGATGAAAATGGTGAAACGCTTAGCTCTACTCAGGCGCTTGAAGATGCATTAGGTCAGAGCTTTAAACGAATTGCTGAACCTAAAGACATTCCATTTGTCATTCGAGAAACAAAGCGGAAATACCAACATACGCTTTCTGAATTTAACGTGTTTGAAAAGATAGAATAACACGGTGTCTATTAAAGTGTGTGTGTAATATAAAGTGAGCGCGGTACGCGTGTTTCGCGCTTATAAATATAATAGATTTCAGAAGGCCTTTAGCCAATAGTAAATGCGTAAGGCTATATAGATAGGATAATGTGAAGGTGAGCAACGCGCTAAGCCATCTCCCCGTGTTCAACGCTATGCAAAGCGAGTTTATGCCTTACAAGGATGTATGGCAGGCACCTTCTCACCTGAAACTCGATCAAACCCGTCTTAAATATTCAGCGATATTTCGCCGCTTTCAGGGCGCGTCTTCATCTCAAGCGAACGTTGTCGCGTCTCAGCAAGACCCTATTCCAATGTGGATAGCGGATATGGACATCCCGCCTTGTGATGAAATTCTCAGCGCGATTACACAAAACCTTCGCTCTACTTATGGATATCAGTCCCTTGATATCGGTGACGCGGTAGCAAAACGTTTTGAGCGTACCACGCAAAAAAGTAGTCGCTTTAAAGTAGAAAGTGGCGATGTTGTGGATGTTGCGAGCGCAATAGGAGCAATAGACGTTGCGCTTCACACTTTTTGCCAACCTGGTCAAAAAGTCATGGTATTAACACCAACTTATTCCCCTTTAACGGAGGCTATTAAAAATAACGGCTTAACGCCAGTATCTATTCCAGTCATTCAAAACGCGCGTCAAATTCAGACTAGGCTTTCTGAAGTTTCCGCGACAAAGGGTAGCGACAAGAGTCGTCAGGAAGACATCGAAGGTTCTTACTCAACTATAGATACTTCAGCCTTCGATAGTGCTGCGGCTGCATTCGTGATTTGCCATCCTAATAACCCTACAGGTACAGTTTTATGTGCAGAGGAGCAGCGTGTTATTGTGAGCTTCTGCGCCAAGAACGATATTTTAATGATCACTGATGAGGTGCACAGCGAGTTTGCATTTAACTCGTCAAATGAACCAACGCTAATCCCCATGTTTGGTGCAGAGGTAAGCAATAAGAGCAAGGGTCGCCAAGAAAGTCTAAACGGTGGTAATATCCATACTCATCAACTGCCACGCATTATCCACATTAATAGCGTGTCCAAGGCGTTTAACCTAGCGAGTATTCCAGGTGCATCGTATGCGGTCATTAAGGATAAAACGATCAGAGAGACGTTTGCCCAAGCTATTAATAGCAGGCACCTGAACGCAAGTAACTTAGGAAAAGTTGCGTTGATTGCCGCCTATGAGAAGGGAAGTACTTGGTTAGACAGCGTAAAAAGTGCGTTGAGCTTCAACCGAAAGCTTGTTGTGTGCTTCTTTGAGCACTATGGTTTATCTGTTAATTATACAATGGGCAGCGCTGGCTATTTCTTGTGGCTAGACCTTTCAACATTCCCTTCGCATTTAACACAGCCGAACAGTATCGCTTCTGTGCATGAAGCTCCTTTAGGTGACGCTTCTCGTCAACCTCTCAAATATTCACCCGTGATCACTGTGGAAGGATGTATTGAGCGAGGCGTGATAGGTAACGACGGCGCGACCTTTGGTTCTCCACACCATATTAGGCTAAATTTAGCCTGTCACCCTGCGGTTGTAGAAACCGCGCTGCAAAGACTGTGCTTTATTTCTTAGCGTAGCTTAACCCGCATCTGTTGACCGATAGTTAGTTTAATTCTAAATATTAGAATAATATGCTCAAATATATGACATTTTATTTCTATTAAAGAGGATTAAAATGGCCTTATTAAATAATTAGCCCTTAACACATGTTCTATCGCCCAGCGTTACTCCTGCTGGGCAGAAGAGTCAGTGGCGGCTTACGGTTATAAGGAATGCAAGATGATGTATTTGAGAAAAGCGAATGAAAGAGGAAAAGTGAACTTTGGCTGGCTAAAAAGCCAACATAGCTTTTCGTTTGGACATTATTATGATGCAAAACATATGGGGTTTTCAGCGCTACGGGTTATCAATGACGATGTTGTTCAGGCCGGCAGAGGTTTTGAAACCCACGGTCACAGAGATATGGAGATCATTTCATATGTTGTGAGCGGTGCTTTAAAGCACAAAGATAATACCGGTAATGAGTACGTAGTGCCTGCGGGTGACGTGCAAGTAATGAGTGCAGGTAAGGGTATTATGCATTCAGAGTTTAACCCTTCTACTGAAGAGCCTGTTAACTTTCTGCAAATTTGGATTGTGCCCAATGAAAAAGGCGGTACGCCCAGCTATGCGCAAAAAACCTTTGGGACACAGGCGGGTGGAAATAACCATGATTCAAAGCTTGAATTATTAGTAAGTGATGACGGTAGGGAAGGGTCGTTACGCATTAAGCAAAATGCGGCAATCAGCCGTTTAACTTTGAAAGCTGGCGAAACATGGGAGCATGGCACTGAAGACCAAAAGGGTTACCTTCATATGATTAGCGGTAATGTACAGGCTATGGTAGACAGTGAAACTAATGTAGTTGAAATAGAGGCAGGCGATGCTTTGGGTATTTACGAGCAAGACATCATTCGTCTGAAAGCCTCAGAGGAAAGTGTGGCCTTGTGGTTTGAATTACCTAGATAGCTGCCTAAAAGTAATCTAGATCAATAATTTAGTTTCAAATTGTGTATCTCTACTTCACGAATTCTTATCTCGTGGTATGATGACTTGGATAAGGTTAAAGGCTGGTAATACTTCTCATTAATGAGCATTATCAGTCTTTATTCCAGTTGTATGTAAAACTGAAGTCAGTGAGATACTAGAGTGATAAAAATAATCCTAGCAGATGACCATGATTTGGTCAGAACAGGGATACGCCGGATTCTGGAAGACGTAGACGATTTTACTATTCTCGCAGAAGCGAAGAACGGTGAAGACGCGGTACTTTTGTGCCGAAAAAACGCGCCAGATGTGGTACTCATGGACGTGAATATGCCCGGTATTGGTGGACTGGAAGCGACAAAAAAAATTGTTCGTATGTCTGAAAATACGCGTGTTATTTGTGTTTCAATGCACAAGGAAAGTCCTATTCCAATGCAAGTTATGGACGCAGGCGCATACGGTTTTCTGACAAAAGATGCAGAGCCAGACGAAGTAATACGCGCTATCCATAAAGTTGCGGCAGGACAAAAGTATATTGATCAAGAAGTGGCCAATAGCATAGCCATCGGTAAGTTATTGCCTAGTTCGGATAATCCGTTTGACGAGCTATCGAGTAGAGAACTTACAATAGCAATGCGATTAACCGAAGGTCACAAAGTGCCGGATATAGCCCGAGAACTCAGTATTAACTCAAAAACGGTTAATACTTACCGTTACCGAATGTTTCAAAAGTTAGGCGTAAATTCTGATGTAGAGCTAACGCACTTGGCCTATCGTCATAAGCTTATCAATCCTAACACCTTTTAAGCGTCACTAGACGCGCAACGTCAAAGTGATTATGTCTGCATTTGATTCAGCAGCATTTCTTAAGAATCTAACCTCTCAACCTGGCGTGTACCGCATGTACAATAGTCAGGAAGAGGTTATTTACGTAGGAAAAGCCAAAAACCTTAAAAAGCGTGTATCAAGCTATTTTCGTAGTAATCTTGATAACGCCAAAACGCGTTCGCTAGTTAGTCAGATTGCGAACATGGATGTCACGGTTGTAAACAGCGAAACCGAAGCGTTCTTGCTTGAGAACAACTTCATCAAGAAATACAAACCGCGTTACAACGTGGTCATGCGTGACGACAAGTCTTATCCCTTTATCTTCTTATCCGACCACGAACATCCAAGGCTTTCTTTCCATCGCGGCCCTCAAAAGAAAAAGGGCGAATACTTTGGCCCATACCCCAGTGCGTGGTCGGTGCGAGAAAGCTTGCGTTCAATGCAGCGAATCTTCCCCGTACGTCAGTGCGAAGATAGCTATTACCGAGCACGCAGCAGACCTTGTCTTCAGTATCAGATGCAGCGCTGCAGTGCGCCGTGTGTAGAAGGCTATGTGAGCGATGAAGAATATAAAGAGCAGGTCAATTTTGCACGCTTGTTCTTGAAAGGTAAAAACCAGCAGGTCATTGGTGGGCTGGTGGAAAAGATGGAAGCAGCCAGCGAGGCACTCAACTTTGAAGCCGCTGCCCGTTACCGCGATCAGATTAATGCACTAAGAAAAGTTCAAGAACGACAGTGGGTTGCCGGTACTCAAGACGAAATGGATGTGTTTGGGTTTGCGTTCAAAGGCAATATGGCGTGTATTCAGGTAATGTTTATTCGTGAAGGGCAGTTGTTAGGCAGCAAGGCCTATTTTCCCAAAGTACCCAACACTGCCGATGAACAAGAAGTTTTTGAATCTTTCTTCCTACAGTTCTATCTGGCGGGTAACAAAGTTATTCCCAAGCAGATAGTACTTAGCAATACATTAACTGACGAAGACGCTATAGCAGATGTACTAGCCAGTGAAGCGGGACACAAGGTCCAGTTCTTCAAAGGGGCGAGGGAAGAGAAGCGCAAGTACCTGCAGCTGGCGCAGTCAAATGCGCAAACTGCGTTAGATGCTCAATACAGTCAGCAAAAGTCTGTGTTTGCACGCTATCTCGACTTAGAAGCGGCACTGGAAGTTGATACGCCTATTCAACGCATGGAGTGTTTTGATATATCACATACGTCTGGCCAGCAAACGGTTGCTTCGTGCGTGGTATTTAATCGTGAAGGTCCGCACAAAAGTGACTATCGCCGATACAATATAGAAGGCATTACCCCAGGTGATGACTACGCGGCCATGGCACAGGCGTTAAAACGTCGCTACAAGTCAGTGAAAGAAGTGCAAAAAATACCTGACCTTCTATTAATAGACGGTGGTAAAGGACAGCTTGCCCAAGCAGAAGCGTTTTTTGAAGATTGGCCCCATGATAAAAAGCCTATGCTGTTAGGCGTGGCAAAAGGCACCACCCGTAAGCCTGGCTTAGAAACACTAATACTGGCAGGTAGCCATCAGGTTCTGCCGATGGATAGCCATTCGCCAGGGCTTCACCTTATTCAGCATATTCGCGATGAATCTCACCGATTTGCCATTACTGGGCACCGCAACCGACGCCAGAAAGTTAAAACCACGTCGAGTTTGGAAAGCATACCTGGTATTGGTGCTAAACGCAGACAAACACTGCTTAAATTCATGGGGGGCTTGCAGGGTCTTAAGAAAGCCAGCAAAGATGAAATTTCAAATGTACCTGGTATAAGCCCTGAACTGGCGGAAACTATTTACGACCACCTTCATCAATAAATGAATGAGTAACAAGCAATGCATTACAAATTAAGGTAATGTGTTAGAAAAATGAAAGATGCAGAGCTTATACGCTACCGCGCTAAAACGCCTATAGAGGCATAACACCGAGACGTACTTTTTATGTGGACTGTTCCAAACTGTATTACTTTATTCCGAGTAATCCTTATTCCTGTATTTGTAGTTGTTTATTTTCTTGATTGGCGCTGGGCGCACGAGGCAGGCGCATTTATTTTTTGGCTTGCGGCAATAACGGACTGGTTTGACGGCTATCTAGCAAGAAAACTACAGCAGTCTACACCCTTTGGTGCATTCTTAGATCCTGTAGCAGACAAGCTCATTGTGGGCGCTGCTCTTCTTATGATTACTCATAGTTATGCAAACCTGTGGATCACGTTGCCATCTATTGCGCTATTGGTTCGTGAAATTTATGTGTCGGCGTTACGTGAATGGATGGGTTCGAATGGTGTAAGGGATGCGGTTAAAGTGTCTTTTATAGGTAAAGCAAAAACCACTGCGCAAATGTTAGCCTTAATTGGCTTGTTGTCGGGATTAGAAACCTTCATGGGTATCACAATTTATTGGGTTTCGTTAGGTTATATTCTTTTATATTTCTCAGCAGTGCTGTCAATTTGGTCAATGTTTGTTTATACAAAAGCGGCCTGGCCACACCTTCGAAGTGGCGCAGTAAAGTGAAATTGATCGTACATTAATCAAAGTGAATAAAAAAATAGCAAACGATCATAAAAAACCGCATTTATCTCAATTTAAACGCTTTTTTGTGTTGACAGTTTTGAATGGGTAGGTAGAATGCACCCCACATTTCGAGAGGACATCAACCAAACGAAATGGTCGATTAAGACATGCGGGAATAGCTCAGTTGGTAGAGCACGACCTTGCCAAGGTCGGGGTCGCGAGTTCGAATCTCGTTTCCCGCTCCAATCTCTTAGAGATGAGTTTTAATCACACGCCAGACGCATCTGGCGGAATGGCAGAATGGCTATGCAGCGGATTGCAAATCCGTCTATCTCGGTTCGACTCCGGGTTCCGCCTCCAAACGCTGCAACGCAGCATCAGGTTCTACGCCTGACACCTTTGCTGAAAAGCAACCCGATGCCCGGGTGGTGAAATTGGTAGACACAAGGGATTTAAAATCCCTCGCTGGTAACAGCGTGCCGGTTCAAGTCCGGCCCCGGGCACCATTTATTGGTTCTACCCCATAAAGGGGGGAGCAGCAGTCAACTTACACAATTGATAACACCATCCCATCCACAATGGGTCACCACTCTTATTCTGTAATTCTCAAAGTTTCTAAAACCATACGCTCTTCTCGATATCATTTTGGGCTGCAGCCCGATTAAACAAGAAGCCTACCTGAAGCCAGCCATCGTATTTTGGTTTGCGTTTTACTTTTTTACTGATACTTTATGTTCAACAAGGAAGGTAAAAAATGATAATAAAGAAAGAAGATGCTTATTCATATAATGACAGAGATGACATGGAGGTTGAGACAATAGGTAGTGTTAGAACCCTTTTAGAAAAACTAGAAAAACTTAAAAGTTCTTCTGATAGCTTTATGCAAAGTAAGTCAGTTCAATACTACAGGGGGCACCCAAGTAAAAATTTCCAAATTCTTCCTAGTGTCTATCGCGACAAAAACTTTTTTCAACAAGAGTCAAGGTTAATAAGAGAGGTAACTCTGCGTTGTCCCGACGATTTCAATAGTTCGAAAAGTGCCTTTGAATCTTTAGTAAAAATGCAACACTATGGAGTCCCAACTCGATTACTGGATATAACAGAAAATCCCTTAGTTGCTCTCTATTTTGTCTGTAGCGAAAGCATAGAGAATAAGCAGAAAAGGTTTGAAGATGGTGAGCTAATTTTGTTCTCAATTCCAGAAAGTGAGATAAAGTACTATGACAGTGATGTTGTCACCATTCTTTCTAATCTAGCATGGACCCCAGAAGACTTTTCGATTAAAAAGTCACATATCAATTATACTCGCCCTTCACCAATTCCAGAAATAGTAAAGCCTAAGCTTCTACACAATATAAGGCTGGAAAAGCCGAGTTTTACTGATTCAATAGATGCACGAGATATATTGACTGTAGCTTGTGTTAAACCAAAATTAACGAACCCTAGAATAATTAAACAAAGCGGGGCATTCATGATTTTTGGAATCGGGGAAGATAATGACGATAAAGGGTTGTATACAAAACTTCGCCCAGCTCCAATTCAAAGACATTGGCTGAATAACGGCAGTAATAAAAGGTTTATCATCCCTCACGACAAAAAAGAAAAAATTTTGAAACAACTTGAACAACTTGGAATAACTGCTGCAACGTTATTCCCTGAGCTTGATAAAGTGTCAGAGTATTTGAAAAAGCAGTTTTTGGGAATGGAGTCCTCAAAACCGGAATTGATTCGTCACCCTCAATTCGTTAGGGGTCCAAAATTTGGTTAGCTTTTTTCGATGACTGTTTGCACGAACTCCCTAAACCTATCACTTAGCCATGCTGGGTATGAATCTATTTTCTCACGTAACCGCTTTCGATATAGGCTGCGCACCACAATCTTTGTTCTGGGCTTGGCCTTGCTGGTGTGAGGTCATACCCTTTTTCCATTAGTACGCACCTGCGCACAACTTATAGTTGGCTACTAACTCATTACTCCCACTGCTTATATCACTTTCTGAAAGCACCAATAACACGTCAATTATCTTATTAAATTTGCACTCTATTTTACTAGGTCGGGTAATTCTTCCCTTCTACCCTGCGCAACGGGGCATAATGCGCTTTCAGTTGTAAAGACTTCTAAACAGACTTCACTCGAGCAAGGTGACATGGTGTACACCCACCACCATAACCTTTACCAACGAGCTTACTTCACAATGCTATTTGCCTATGCTTTTTCACGGGTCCTTTTGGAAAGGGGGGGTTATACGGCACACGGAACCGCGTATCTTTAACAGCTATAGAAAATTTCAAAGGGGGGTTGTATTTTAATTGAGATAACTTCATTAAAATCATTGGTTTAAATGATATGTGAATTCATACTTAGTTCGATTTATATGCTTTGGTTCAATTTAATGGTGGGCACACTGCACCGTTAAATTGAATGTTTGCACTAAGGTATTGTATACCAGACCTAATTTATAAATATTACTCAAAGGGTAACTGAGTTTTACCTCGTTATGGTTGTCCATACCCAATACAGCAAGACCAAAATATAGTGTGTCGAATCGGGCTTCTCTTCGCGTGGAAGCAAAAGGATAAGGGGCGCGGGGTTAGATAGGTATATTTCAACTGCAAAAAGTGCAAATAGTGCAAAAGTTAATAAAAAGCATATATTATTCATCTATCTATAAACTTGCACTCAACGAAAACGGCTTTGCTTCTAGTGCAAAAAGTGCAAATGCTCTATTAAAAAATAAGGAAGTTTAATGCAGTTTGTGAAGAACGGCCCTGAAGTGCCAGCAGCCTTGCTCAAAGCTCACGAAGACGGGAAAGTTGTATTCTTTTGTGGTGCAGGGGTTTCTTATCCAGCCGGGCTTCCAACTTTTAAAAATTTAGTCGATGAGATTTACAACGAACTATCGGAAACAAAAACTGAGCAAGAATGTCAGTCCTATAAAGAAAAGCGTTATGACCAAGTCCTCTCAGCTTTAGAGGCAAGGATAGTAAATGGAAGGGCTGTAGTTAGAAGAGCGTTGTTTAATATACTACAGCCAGACTTAAGTAAGCCTAATTCAACTTTAACTCATGAATCTATTCTCACATTAGCGACCAGTAATAAAGATGAAAGTACTCGTTTAGTAACGACGAACTTTGACCGTATTTTTGAGTTGTCAGCTGACAACTTGGCTCTTAAGTTAGAGTCAAACCAAGCACCTTTTCTGCCGATTCCAAAACCCTCAAAATGGTCGTCGATTGTTTATTTACATGGCCTTTTACCTGAAGATGTAGATGATGTTCAAATCATGAACAGACTAGTATTAACTAGTGGGGATTTTGGTTCAGCATACCTCACTGAAAGGTGGGCGTCTCGATTTGTAGGTGAATTGTTGAGAGGATACGAGGTCTGCTTTATTGGTTACAGTATTGAGGACCAAGTTGTAAGGTATATGATGGATGCTCTAGCTGCCGATAAGCTTTTAGGGGAAAAGACTAAAAGTGCATGGGCATTTGGAGCTTCAACTCGCATAGACATGCATAAAACAGCTAACGAATGGAAGGCAAAAGGCGTTGTGCCTGTTTTATATGAAATTGATGATGACAATGATCATTCTTTGCTTCATTCCACTTTGGAAAAATGGTCAGCTCTATACAGAGACGGTATCGAAGGAAAAGAGCGGTATGTTACTTCGAGTGCGCATTTACTGCCTGTTTCCAGTACAAAAGAGGATAATTTTATTGGCAGGATGCTTTGGGCTTTATTTGATGAAAGTGGCATACCTGCAAAGTCGTTTGCTCAAATCGAACCACCAGCGCCCTTAGAATGGTTTCTAGACGTCATTTCTAAGCCTAAAGCTAGCAATGATATGCTATCAGAACTGTCGGAAATTGGCTTTAATTCCTTATCTAACTTCAACAATTCACTCTTTAGCAATTCCAGTGATGGAGAGCCTTGGGGCAATATTGAGACTAGTTTATCTGGTTGGCTTGTGAAACATTTAGACGATGCCAGGCTACTTTCTTGGGTGCTCAATAATGGTCAACGGCCTGTGAGCCGTTTAAAGCGCCTTATTGAACAAGAATTAGTTAAGATGCAAACGGCACCTAATTCATGCAATGAAGTCGTTTCTAACATCCCAACTAATTATAGTGCGTATTCCGATTTACTTGAACACCCATTCCGGTTTTATTTGAACACCTCAGATCAACGCATCGTTGGCTAGTCGATTTTTACCTTAAGTGTTCAA
>NZ_JACSOE010000090.1:0-13122 GCF_014349115.1 Alteromonas sp. BZK5
TATCTAATTACTCTAAAACTTAAAAATTACTCGATTCATTTAATTAATGATAAAAAACTGATTAATTTTACACTTAATTAAGAAATTAAAATTAAGCTAAAATATATGACATAAAAAAGCGAGATTCACTCTCGCTTTTCCTATTGAAAAAGGAAAGATCATGAAAAATATATCTCTATTTTCATTACGTTCAGCTCACCCCATTCTGTTAGCCCTACTCTTCACAACGACAGTACATATCGCAGACGCACAGGTCATATTTCAGGAGGACAAAAACAATTTTATTCGCCTTGTTGAAAAGCAAAACGAAACAGACAGTGACATGCGTGCCAACCAGCACCCCTTTACGCTGCAAGAGCAGGATGTATCCGCCATACTTAGCGCTATTCAGGTGGTTAAGAACAAAAATACGTCAACACCGCTTTTTTCCAACGAACAGGTTGCGTTACTTGCCGCCTATCTGCCTGAGGCGCTGCGAACAGCGACTGCTCAGCAAGACGTAATTTTTGCCCTTAGTAAAGAGAAGCGCTATTTGGCAGGCCTTAAAACCCAAACGTATTACGTTGCAGGCAGTATTTTCGTTGCAGACGACCAGCTCAATATTCTGATTGGCGAGTTCGACAAAGTAGCCAATAAAGCCTACGAAATGGCTTATGATCCTACTTCTCAGGGCTTGGTTAAATACGACTTTGATTTTGGTAACCGGAAACAAGCAAAGTTCTCATTCGATTCCGCACTTTCTTTTTCCGCACCTGGTATAGAACTGAAAACGAAAAACCGCTTCGATTGGGTGGTCGCACCGACTCAGCTGGCATTTGAAGCACCTGTAGAAAAGGAAACACTTTCCCCAGCGAATAGGGAAAACACACCCAGTAAGAAAGACGTAGCTGGCTCGGCCCCCTTACCAGCAGAAAACGATATCGTTGCTCGTTTTAAACGGTTAGACGCACTAAAAAAGGCAAACCTAATTAGCGAAACAGAATACGCCGAAAAAAGAAGGCAGTTACTTGACGAGTTATAGAACGAAAGTCCCGTCAGTACTGGTCTTACGTGCTTTTTTATTATAAGCCATTGGTCTTATTAGGCCTGATTTAATGTTATATTAATGTTAACATTGTAAACACGTGAAGTGACTGTTTAGCTTTTAATATTTCGGAGAATTTGGTCACTTTGAAGCGTTTCATTTACGCCATAATTTTGTCTTACTAAAAGGCTTATGTGTGAATAAAACGCCAGCCCAAATAAGTCACAAGGCCAGCGGCAAATGTCGCTTTTTTAGCTGAGGGAAAGACCATGCACCGTATCTTGATAATTGACGACCACCCTATTTTTCGTCACGCAATGATTACTATCTTAGGGAAAAAGTTTCCCGACTCAGAAACCCTCGAAGCCAATTCAATTTCTGAAGCGTTAACGTTGCTAGAGCAAGACGCGAAGTTCGACTTAATCATGCTTGATTTAAATATGCCGGAAACCTGTGGCTTAAACGGACTTTTAGAAATTCGAAACCAACACCCTAATGTACCTGTAGTGATTATTTCCGCTGAAACGGAAAAGCAAAATATACTGCAAACCATTTCTTATGGTGCCGTTGGCTTCATTTCAAAAAGCAGCAAGATTGAAGAAATCGCCACATCTATCGAGAGTATTTTTGAAGGGAACGTGTGTTTACCATCAGAGATATTGAGAACGCCGTCTACCAGAACACGCATGACCAATGACAACGGTATTTCGCCTGAGCAAATTCGTTCATTAACACGAAAAGAGCTGACTGTACTGAAATATCTAACTCAAGGGTTAGCCAATAAAGTGATTGCCTACGAGCTTAATATTTCTGAAACCACGGTTAAGTCTCACGTCTCATCTATTCTCAAAAAATTAGGCGCCAGCAACCGAGTAAAGGTTGTGGCCAGTGCCGCGAATATCGACTTTAACCAGTACGTATTTAATTAAGATCTGTTGATCTTTGCTGTGCACCGAAGATTAATAGGTCTTAGACACGTTTACTTTTAGCCATTCAAACTTGAGACTAGCGCCGCCTTCAGCACCGCGGAGTTAACAGGTTTGTGCAGCAGCTGAATGTCGGTGCCTTCAAGTTCATTCGCTAATGCTTTTGAGTGATTAGCGGTGCAAATCATAATGGGCATTGAAGGCGCGATTTTTCTTACGCGTTTCGCAATGTCTAAACCGGTTTCTTCTTCATCTAGGTGGTAATCGACAATAAGCATGTCGCACTCGTCAAAACTGCCATTATTTACAGCACTGCATTGTTCAAAACCTGAGAAAGTGTCTACTTCCATGTCCCAGTTTGCGAACAACGTTTGCATAGCAATGCGCATATTCGCATCGTTATCAATATGCCATATATGCTTATCCAAAACGTAATCTGGTAACGATGGCTCCAAAGTATAAAGATAGTCTTGCTCCTGGCTCGTATCACACACTTCGGTAATAGGAATGGTCACCGTGAAGCACGCGCCTACGCCCTCTTTCGAGCGCACTCGAATATCGTGCTCTAGCAACTTACTCATTTTATCTACAATGTATAATCCCAGACCCAAACTGTAAGAGTAGTTAAAATCGTTTTCTAACCTGGAAAACTCTTTAAAAATAACTTTCTGATCGTCTTCGCTTATACCCACACCTTGATCATAGATGCTAATTTCTAGGTTCTCATTCACCTTTCGCGCTGCCAGTAACACCTTGCCGTTGGCACCGTATTTCATTGCATTTATTAATAAATTTCGCAATATTCGAGAAAGTAAGTTCACGTCTGTCACCACGAAAGCTTCTTTCAAGCGATAGCGAAAATCTACACTGTAGTCTTTACTGATATGCGTAAACTCTTCGGCTAGCTGCATAAGTAACGGCAATACATTTTCTTGCTGCTTATCGGGCTGTAACACCCCAGCGTCCAGTTTGGATGTTTCAATAAGCGTGCGAATAAGGCCATGTAAATCAGACAGTGAATTATCGAGGGCGGCAACAATGGGGCTGGATGAACTATCCACTTGATCTTTCAATGTTTCGTTGAACAAGATGGCAGCGCTAAGGGGCTGCATAAGATCGTGGCTAATAGCAGCCAAAAATTTGCTCTTTGAATCAATCGCTTCTTGAAGGGCGATGTTGGCGTGATTGAGTTCACGGGTACGCTTTTCTACATTCGATTCTAATTGGTCTTTAGCCGCTTTAAGCTGGAGTTGGCTTTCTACCTGCTGCGACACGTCTGTTGCCAAGACAAAGTGCCCGGTGATATCGCCGGATTCATTGAAATGAGGCAAATAAACTTTCTGTAAAAAGCCAACGTCGCCATGAGCATTTTTTTCTTTGCTTTGAAAGCTCACCACTTCGCCTTGGTTAACACGGCGCAAGTACTGAATAAGATTGGGGTAAACCTCTTTCAGATGGCTTCGATCCATAGGCATATCATTAATGTCTTGCTCACTAACGCCATACCAATCGCGATAACCTTTATTGGTGTATTGAAACTTTTTATCGGTACCAATGTAAGCAATAAGCGCCGGTACATTATCGGTTATCATGCGGATCCAGCTTTCGTTTTGCTTCAGCGTTTCCGCGTAGTGATGCTGCGATGTAACATTGGTGAACGTGCACAGCGTATTGCCGTCGGGCAGTGTAGTGATGTTGCGTTCAACCACCAATTGCTCGTGTATAATCTGGGTACTTGGCCCCACCGGCTTTAAGTTGAGCCCGCTCCAGTGACGGTTATTTTGAAGGGCATAAATATTCTTACTGTTTACCAGTACGTGCTGGGGCACGTTTGACTGGGTCAAAAACGTGTTATTCCAAAACGCAATGCCACCTTCTTTATCAATGAGCAATATTCCAACATCAATATTATCGATAAGGCTTTGCAACAGCTTGTTTTTCTCTTTAATGACTTGCTCGTAGCGATTCGACTCAAGCAGTTTTACTTCAGTGATGTCGTTAAACAGAATAACGTTCCCGCCTTCTTGCGTGGGTCGATTGGTCAGCTGATACCATCGCCGGTTCGACAACTGATAGATCATCCTGCCTTCGACATCAGCAGGCAGGGCGCGGCGAATAACCCCGGAATGCTTGGCAGCTTGGGTGATATCGTAATAGTTATCGCCAATTTTAGGGGTAATGGAAAGGTCATCCCAAACAGTTTCAAAGTGCCGATTAAAGAAGATGATCCCGCCCAGTCTATCTAGCAACACCATCGCCTGATTAGTGCTTTCAATGGCGTCGTGTAAACGCTGTTTAACCTGATGGGTTTCTTCGTGAGCCCGCACTAGCTCGGCATTTGACTGCTCCAGCTTTTGCAGTACTGACTGCAGTTCTTCGGTTTTCTGACTCACTTTTTCAGAAAGTTGAACCGAATGTTCGAAGGCGCGGTAGCTGTGATGATTAAAACCGCCCTCTTCCATGCGATACATCAGCGCTGCGTTTATTTTTTCAAGCTTTTCGTTTTCACGCCGTTGCTCGTAAAGGGCCTTTTGGAGCGCTTCCACGTCGGTAAATTGATTATTGGGCTGCAAAATACACCCCCGTAAACGTTTGGTTCAAGTGAACCGAGTGAATATGCTCGCCATAGGCATTGAAGCCCGCGACATTGTACCTTTGCTGTAGCCGTCTTATTTCGTGGTCGTTTTTGCCTTGTTGAATTTCGAGCCTTCGCAAAAAGCAATCGCAAGCATAGACAAATTCGGGCTCGCCAAGCTGAGCGCGCAGTTTGTCTAGTTTACTTTCTAATGCTTCAATGCAGTCACCCAACTGAACAAACGTAAGAATAATGCCAATATCTACCGCGCAGTAAAAGGTAATGGCGTTAGTGGCCAAATCTACTTTTTGAATAGAGCGGATGAAATATTTGCCACCTACCATCACTGCAAGGGGAAACATGGAAAACACATCAGGCGTTAAGTCTTCAGCTTTCATTCCCAATAAACTGGCGTAATACTGCGCAGCAGGTTCACCGTTTATTTCATACACGGTTCGCGATTCTGGATCGGCGTGGGTGACCACCAGCTTTGAAACAGGAGAGTTAATGTGATCAATGGAGAACACGGTGAAGGGCTTTCCCGTGCCAACAAGCAGCAGTACTGCTGCGTCTCGATGAAATTCACCGTTGTAAAACACATAGGTGGCTTCAAGCTTTAAATCGTCGCCAGCGCTACCGCCTAAGTGTGGAATATTGCCAAATGCGGTCGCAAAGGTTTCTAGAAAATGTTCCTCATGGCGGGTAAGTCCATCGAGCACAGAAATAACGAAGTGCTGCTCTGTATCGTAACGACGCTCCCTCCCCTGTAAGGCTCGGCGCAAACCACTGGCAATATCGTGGGCTTCATCAAAGTTTACTTCGCCTAAATTAGGCACCAATGCTGTGGCAATAGAAAATTCGTTTTTCAAAAACGCGACGGCCAAAAGCTTTTCTGTTCCGTACCCATTTTTATTAAATTCTCCAGCACTGGTGCAGCCAACAATATTCACGTGCGGAAAACGTGCGGAGATTTCCTTTGCTACGGTGTCTAAGTCAAACAGCGTGCTGGTATGAAAGAGTAATAGCTCTATTTCATCGCACTTAACGTTGGCTAAAATCTCATTTGCCACATCACGGCAGGCTTCTTTAGCACCGTATAAACTAGAATGGTTGTCATCGTTAACCTTGCTATTAGCAGGTTGACTAAGTGCGGACAGGATTGAGGTTTTTGACACGCGTTGGCACCTTTTTCTTTTTATATTTATCGATTTTGCACAAGTCAGGGTTATCTAACGTAACCACACACTCAAGGCACTGAATACATTCAGCATAGTCAATGCTGCCGTCTTGTTCTATAGCATCAATACCACATTTCTTTTGTTTGCACAGCTGACACGGATTACCACAGGCATCTTTACGTGTAAGCAATTTAACGAAAGGGAAACGCCCCAAAATGGCAAGCCCCGCTCCCAACGGACATAAATAGCGGCAGTACACTTTATGAATTTTTAAACTAAGTAGCAGCAATAAAACCGAATACAGTACAAAAGGCCAATATCGAACAAAGTGTAGGGTTATGGACGTTTTGAACGGCTCTATCTCAGCGAGCTTCTCTGCAAGGTTTAGCGAATAGAATGAGCACGCAACAAGCCCTATAAGCAACCCATATTTAATTTTTTGTGCCCGTTTGTGGTGCTGTGGCTTAATTCTAATTTGTTTTATCCTGAGCTTTTCAGCCAGTATTCCCATCATTTCCTGGAGTGCTCCGAAGGGGCAAAGCCAGCCACAAAATAGTCCCCGCCCAACGATAAACAGCGAGACAAATACAAAGCTCCACAAAATAAAAATGACCGGGTCGAGAAGATATACCTCTAAGGAAAATCCGTCGACAATATCCAGTAGCAGCGTGTATATGTTGACGACAGACAGTTGCCCTTGAGCGTAAAAGCCAATAAAAAACAGCACGAACACAAGGGAAAATGCCCGTACTGTATGCACAAACTTGGTGTAAGGCGTTAGCCTTTGCTGGAATGCAAAAAACAACGACACCGCTACAAGATAAACAACGGTGGTGCTTATCGTTAAGGTTCTGTCCCTCCAAATTTTCTGCCACAACGGAATGGGCTTCGCTAACTGAGCCTCAGGATTTTCCATAAATAGTTCACTAGGCAGTGTCACTTTCAAAGGGAACAGATGCTCATCTTGCTCGAAGAAACTTGGCTTAAACGGCACACTAATCGCTATTTCCATTTCTTGGTCAAGTGACAGCCCACCTTTCGATTTTACTCGAAGTACTTTGATCTCGTTGTAGTCGGGCAATGCTTGTGAAAATGCGGGGTCATAGAAGCTATAAAAATCGATATCGCGGATAGCCGTGGGAAAACCGCCTTGAGATACCCGTAAATGCTCAGGTGTGGTTTGGGGAATAAACTCATCGCTGATAAAACTGAACCCTTTCGTATTCAGTACCATCAGTGCCATTTCACCCGGATTTAGATTTTCCTGTAACCGAGCAAATTCCTCTTCATCCAGCAGGTTTTTCCCCACAACAGGAAGACTTAAAAACGCATAGTAGTGTTCGGCAATGATGTCACCATCAAGAGCAAACTCGCTTTGAATATCGTCAACCGCCCGAACCACTTCTCTCGAAAGCCCTTCGGTATTTTGCTGAGTAATCTGGTGCTTTTGAATGTAGCCCTTGTCCACCAATTCGCTAAAAGTAAGAGGTTCGTAAAAGTCTGGATTGATAATATTGTTGCTAGGCGCAACAAAGCCATCTAGCTTAGCTCTGGCAACGGCTAATGCAGATGTCACGATGGTATCGTTGATAACCAGCACCGATACGGTGGCTTTCGTAACCCCATCAAAGTAGGTAGCGTCTTTGCCTACATTGCTTTTACCACCAATGATAAAACGTTCTTTGACACTGTGCCCTTGATATTGAGCAACGAAATCAAACATGGATTTCTCGCCAAGCCCGTGCAAAAAAATCGGCTCGCTATGCTGCTTGACGAAAAGATCGACCACATTGCCTTGCGTGTCTAGCCCAATCACTACATTAACCGGTTTGCCTGAAAAGCCTATGAAGTCGACAAAGTCATTCGACTCAAAAACATATCCGAGTAGTTGCTGAAGCTGATAGACAGGCGTTACCTTGATATCTGTGTGCATCTCCCCCACGCGTGTAGCGTTAGGAAATATCTTGTAAATGTCTTGTGGAATGTCTGTCGCGTCAGACTGCGCCAACACATTGGTGCTGAGAAACAGCAAGAAAATGATTGAGGAAAATGCGATGCGCATAAAAGTAGCGGGCGGCGGTAGGCGCCGCCCTCAGATTTACTTAGAAGAAACCAAGTGGGTTGATGTCGTAGCTTACCAATAGATTTTTTGTCTGCTGGTAGTGATCTAGCATCATCTTGTGGGTTTCGCGGCCAATGCCCGATTTCTTGTAGCCGCCAAACGCAGCGTGAGCTGGATACAAGTGATAACAGTTCGTCCATACGCGACCTGCTTCAATCGCTCGACCCACGCGGAATGCTACATTCGCATCGCGGCTCCATACACCAGCGCCAAGTCCGAAGCTTGTATTATTGGCAATCTCAATCGCCTCTTCTTCGGTTTTGAAGGTTTGAACAGCGATTACCGGACCAAAAATCTCTTCCTGGAACACACGCATGTGGTTTTCACCCTTCAAGATAGTCGGCTGAATGTAGTAGCCTCCATCAAAGCCAGGTAGCTGCTCTTTCTCACCACCAGTGACAACCTGAGCCCCTTCTGACTTACCGATATCGATGTATTTAAGGATCTTTTCGAACTGCTCATTAGATGCCTGTGCACCTACCATGGTATCTGTGTCTAGTGGGTTGCCACGTTTGATCTTCTGAATTTTTTCCAACACTTTTTCCATGAATGCATCATAGATGTCTTCGTGAATAATCGCTCGAGAAGGACACGTACATACTTCACCTTGGTTGAAGTATCCAAGCACTAAACCTTCCGCACACTTATCAATAAATTCAGGCTCGTGATTCATGATGTCTGGGAAGAATAAGTTTGGCGACTTGCCGCCAAGCTCAACGGTAGATGGAATAAGGTTTTCAGCAGCACAGCGAAGGATATGTCCGCCAACAGGTGTAGAGCCAGTAAATGCAATTTTTGCGATTCTTGTGCTTGTTGCAAGAGCCTGTCCGGCTTCTGCCCCGAACCCGTTAACGATGTTTAGTACACCCGGTGGTAGTAGGTCTTGGATTAGTTCGGCGAACAATAAGATAGATACTGGCGTTTGTTCTGCTGGCTTTAGCACCACTACGTTACCGGTAACAAGTGCTGGCGCAAGTTTCCATGCAGCCATAAGCAGCGGGAAGTTCCATGGAATGATTTGCCCAACAACACCATAAGGTTCGTGGAAGTGATACGCCACCGTGTTTTTATCAATTTCACCGATGGTGCCTTCTTGGCTTCGAATACAGCCTGCGTAATAACGGAAGTGGTCTGCGCACAGCGGAATGTCTGCATTAAGCGTTTCGCGAACGGCTTTACCATTGTCCCATGTTTCCGCAACGGCAAGTAGCTCTAGGTTTTCTTCAATGCGATCGGCAATTTTCAGAAGAATGTTGGAGCGCTCAGCTACTGACGTATCTGCCCAGCCCTTTTTCGCAGCGTGAGCTGCATCTAACGCAAGCTCAATGTCTTCAGATGTTGAGCGTGGGATTTGTGCGATGTCGCTGCCGTCTACTGGAGATGTTGCGGTGAAGTACTCACCTTTAACCGGTGCAACCCATTCGCCATTGATAAAATTACCGTAGCTTTCTTTGAAGCTTACGACCGAACCTTCACTACCTGGCTTTGCATAAATCATAAGAAGTACCTTTTGATAACTTTGCGCGTAACACGCGCAGTAACTTGGTTTGTTGTGTAGTTTGATAATGGTACTTTTACGTTGTACCTACCATGATGCGATAGACCGATTTGACTCCTACTTTAGGAGGGGAAACCTATGGCTACTTCTCACTCTTCTCGACAAACGACACCGATTGAGACGCTGAAAGCTCTGCATCACCGATGTAACCGTGTTTAGCCGCAATGGCTGAAAACTGAGAGGGCACCGCGTCAAGCTTTCGCTTAATGACGGTAAGTGCGTTAGAGACAGTCTTAGCCGATAGGCCCAACTCGTCAGCAACATCAAAGCGGGATTTATTCATCGCTATCGCAATAAATATCTCGAATTCACGTTTGGTTAATTTGGCAGCAATGTCCACATTGGTATCGAGAAGTTGATTGGCTAAATTTACCGCCAGGCCTCTCTCAATATACTTTTGCCCTTTTGCGACGACCTTAATTGCCGAGATCAATATTTCAGGCGAACTACTTTTACTGATGTACCCCATAGCACCGGTCTGCATGGCGCGGTGCAATATGACGCTGTCTTCGAACATACTGAAAAAGATAATTTTTAAATCAGGATGTCGCTTCAAAAAAATCTTGGCTAAAACAAGGCCACTTTCATTTGAAAGGTTTATGTCTAGGATTAAGATCTCAATGTCACTACTGGCTAATAAACGATGGGTTTGCGCGCCGTTTTCAGCATCAAAAATACGGCAATCGGGCATCATCGCATTGAGTAAAGCTTTGTATCCTTCACGCACCACAGCGTGGTCGTCGACAATTAGAATATTCATGCGACGTTAGCGCCCATAAGAGGAGGCATTTTTTTAAGGGTAAGAGACAGCGATACGGCAACGCCGCCATCATCGGGTGACGTCACACTACAATTTGCTCCTATACAACGTGCTCGGCTGCGCATTGAAGACATGCCAATATTTTCTACAATGTGGTTCCCTAATCCCCGACCGTTGTCTTTGACCATCACAGAAACACGGTGAGTATCGCCATAAATTTGAATGCTAACCTTGGTGGCCTTCGCATGCTTAATCACGTTGTTAATGGCTTCTTGAGCAAATCGGTAAAGATGAATATCTCGCTCATTATCTTCTTGATAGCGCTTTAGATTAATAGACACGTCCCACTTCGTATCGGGCTGTGCTACTTCTTGTTCGTACACCAGTCGCTCAAGCGACGACTGAAGAGAGACTCTATCTAAAACAAGCGGGTGTAGGTGAGCAGTGAGTTTTCTAATTGCATCGCTTATTTGATGTGACATCACTTGAACCTTCTGCGCCGACAGCTCAACAACAGATCGCTCTTTTGCGTTAACCAAAATATAAGCGTGGGCTTTTATCGTGGTCAGCAACTGCCCCACATTATCGTGAAGCTCTCTGGCAAGGTAATTACGCTCTTGCTCTTGAAGAAGCGCTAATTGCTTATCTATTTTTATGAGCTGCTTTTCTTTTGATTTAAGTGCATTTTGCAGATGCTTAAATTGGTCTAATACCCTGTTCATTTCGGTGATATCTGAATGTGGCAGGGGCTGTGATTCCTTGCCTTCTCGTAGCTCAGATAACGCGTCAGCGAGCTGATTTAGCGGCACTAACCTTTGCTTAACCGCCACTTTTAACGTAAACAGCAACAGGACAAAGGTTGCGAAAAACAGTCCCGCCACCAAGGCAAAAAAAGTGAGATTCTGGGTGAGTTCAGTAGCATCAAAAGGCGTAACAATAAGATACTGATTTTCCTGAATTGGGATGATTACAGGTGTGAGTGCAGTACGTTCGGTTGTCGGCATCACTGAGGTCTGCTCTGCCTGAAGGCGCCCCGTGAAATAATGGGCGGATAAGTGAGGGCTAGGCTCTACAATCGCTTCGATATCAGCAACAGGGATATTGAGGTTGACCATTTCTCGCACTTGATTAAGCGCGCCCGTCATCTCTTCCTCAATGTTATCTTGTATGTGGAAGTAGACCAGACAGGTAAAAACCAAAAAGCAGCCAATGAATACGGCCACTATAGCTGTAGATATTTTCGTAAAACCTGACATAACCGCCCCTGCAAGCCTTTTATTACAGGGTTATGCTATACAGACTACGTTAAAAAGCACATCCTGCAATAGGGGCGAATTCATCCTACCAAGGTAGGATGAATTCTGTTTTGAGCGATGTTTTATTTGGTAAGAACTTAGACTGTTTACACTTATCGGTAAGCCTGTTTCTCGGTGCTACTAGCTTCCCAGTCGACTGCTGAATTGGCCTACTGCATCAACGACTTCTTTGGCACCGTCTTGAATTTGTTCGATAACTTCACCCGCCTCTCTGGCGTAGTTGAGCCCTGATTGCGCCTTTTCATCACCTTCATTAACCAAATTTACTGCGTCGGTGGCCAATGTCTGGTTGTGTTTAACCACATTGATGATTTCTTCTGTGGCTTCGGTTGTACGCGATGCTAACTGACGCACCTCGTCAGCAACTACAGCGAAACCTCGTCCCTGATCGCCAGCACGTGCCGCCTCAATCGCAGCATTTAGAGCAAGCAAGTTGGTTTGTTCGGCAATAGCACTGATACTTCCGATAATAGTGGCAATTTGTTGAGACTGAGCGTCCAACGCATTAATCCCCTCTTTTGCCCTATCCATTTGCTGCGACAGTGAAGACATTTCAGAAAGCAGTTCGCTAATGACTTCCTTTCCTCGCGTGGCGATTTGATCCGTTGTGTTTGAAGAACGGTAGGCGATATCAGCAGCACTGGACACGGCATTTTCTCGTGCCACCTGCTCAGTAATATCAGTAGCCAGCTTAACCACTTTATACATACGACCGTGAGAATCACAAATCGGGTTATAGGTGGCTTCCAGCCAAATAGTGTTGCCGTGAGCGTCGAAGCGTTCGAATCTTCCTGCGACGAATTCACCCTGAGCAAGTCGTTCCCAAAACGTTTTATATTCGCGCGAATTTGCATACTCGGTATCACAGAAGATTCTATGATGCTGACCTTTAATGTCGTTAAGGCTGTACTTAACGGCTTTTAGGAAAGCTTCGTTTGCGTCCTGAATATCTCCGTTTAAATCGAATTCAATCACCGCATTTGACTTGTGTAACGCGGCCACCAAATCTTCGTGTTCTTTCGAGTTGGCTATAGTGCGCGTGAGGTCGTTGAGGTTGACTGAGAATTTGTGAATATTCCCTTTTCCGTCAAAAATAGGTTCAACCACGCCCCTTAACCACGCTTCTTCACCATTTTCACGAAGAAACTCAATCGCCCCCCAGTAATGAACACGCTGCTCGATAGAATCTTTTAGCTTTTTAAAATGAGGCGTGTTTCTGGCAATCTCGGGAACAAATTCAAAGAAGCGATGCCCTTTCACTTGAGAGAGTGAGTAACCCAGCTCTTTCTCGAACACCTCGTTGACGGCTTCAATTTCACCACGCTCATTAAGATTGAGAAAGATCATTTCTTCGCGCAAGCCATCTCGCACTTGCTTGAGTATATGTAGCTCCTCGCGAAGCGCTTCGTTTTCTTTCACTAAGTGTTTATTGAACATAGGGCCTGCCCTGACAGAGAAATACAGTAATATGCCGTTTATCGGCAGTAACTAACCTTGCCTTAACGGTAATTTGATGAATCTACACAAGGTTTAGCAAACTATTCGCTAGACAATGTCTTTTTAACTAGGGCCTGTTGACCTTTGTTGTACATTTTTGCAGCGGTCTGTGTGCCATCTAGACAAGGCGAATGTTTGACGGTTTAGTGGTTCTAAATCGAGAACA
>NZ_JACSOE010000091.1:0-13059 GCF_014349115.1 Alteromonas sp. BZK5
GGCAAGCTTCCTAGCTTCATTCTGGGAATTTGAAAGGGAACAGCCATTCCTGCATTCCCACGCTTCGCTAGGAAACTTGCCAGCGCCTTCTGAGTGGGCGATTATCTGTGTGCATTGGTATTATACTCAAAGCCACCATTTATCGCTTTATTTCCCATTGCAATATCTTGTGGGTCGATTCCCACTTTAGCGTGATGTCGGGAGCGAACCAGGTAATGCGCATTTTCAAACTTAACTTCATCAAGCACTAAGTCGGGTTTTCGTTGCATTCTTCGTTGGCATCGAGCTGTAAGGTGTGCCGCATTTAGGCGATTAACCGGGTTAAAATCTGGAAAATAATAAATAGGCGCCGCAACACGTTGTTGCTTAACCTCTACAATATGACAATGCGCAAAGCTTGCTGAATTATGTGGTTTTGCTGGTCCTACTAAAAAGTAGTAGCGCACCATATTTACCGACCCGGTGCCCGCGTCCAGGCGTTTCACTATATCGACTACCGCATCGTCCATGTAGGGAGCAAAAGCTTCTAGTAGCGTGGCGTATTCTTGTGGGCTTAGGGTAGAAAATTTCTCACTGTTGGCCTTAAACCCCAAGGTCTTGCCATCAAAATGAACGGCTTTAGCCAGCGCACTTTTAACCGTGAAGTCTTCTCCTCCTGCGCTGCGGGCTTTGGCTTTTTTATATAGTTTGGTCAGCTTGCTTGGCACGGCATCTGGGCAGTAGTCTACGGCTTCGTTAATCACCATGGCGTTTTCTACTACTTGGCTACAGGTTTCTACATAACGTTCAATAAATGCGTATTGCGCATTAATAACCTGCTGGTGGCTGACAACAGGTTTAGTGATGTCGATGTTATCGGACGCATACTTTCCATCAACGGTGCCTAGGCAATGTATCTGGGCAAGGTGCAATGAAGTGAGATAACGAAGCACATCCCAATGTGCTTTGCCGACACACGCATCATCAAAGTCGTTGGGTGAGAAGATCACTGTATCTCCGTGAGACCCTTCTTCTGTGAGAAAGCCAAAATTGGAAGTATGACAGTCTCCCATCACGCTGGTGAGGGGAACTGTCTCGCATTCTTTAGGAAAATTGATAAGGCCAGCTTTTATATCAGCGTAAAACAGCTGCGCACTGCCTCTGTAGAAAACAAAGGGGCTGGCCTCCATTTTTGCATGCTTTGCCAAAGTGCGAGATGGCGCGTGTCCATCGATTAGCATTATTTCGTGGGAGATGCGCTGTAGTCGGGAATGGGTCATAGTTTTCTCATTCAGCAGAGTTTAGCCGGTGAAACCGTATTGCAAAACAATCAATCTATTTTGGCTCAATTTTCATCGTTCAATTCAATAACCTGATTAAGCGATTCATTTTTACCAATTAGTTTTTTGTGATTGTGCGCGCTATTCTTATCACCAGTTTCGAGAGACATGAATTTCGCGCTACGTGAATATCTTCACAAAACTGCAAAACCGTGTCGACACAATAAACGTAAAGTTTGTATTCGTATGTGTTTAACGTGCGAAAATAATTTAAACCAAATGGAGAATTAAACATGGCATTGATTAATACTGCTATCAAACCTTTCAAAGCAACTGCATTTAAAGACGGCGAATTCGTAGACGTAAGCAGCGAAGACATCAAAGGTAAATGGGCAGTTTTCGTATTTTACCCAGCTGACTTCACATTTGTGTGTCCAACTGAGCTTGGCGACATCGCTGACAAGTACGAAGAACTTCAGTCACGTGGCGTAGAAGTATTTTCAGTATCTACTGACACTCACTTCACTCACAAAGCATGGCACGATTCTTCTGACACGATCAACAAGATCAAATTTGCAATGATTGGCGACCCAACAGGCGAAATCACTCGTAACTTCGATTGTATGCGTGAAACTATGGGTCTTGCTGACCGCGCTACATTTGTTGTTGACCCAGAAGGCATCATCCAAGCAATGGAAATCACTTCTGAAGGTATCGGCCGTGACGCAGATGACCTAGTGCGTAAAGTTAAAGCCGCTCAGTACGTTGCAAACAACCCAGGTGAAGTTTGCCCAGCTAAGTGGAAAGAAGGTGAAGCAACTCTAGCACCTTCACTTGACCTAGTAGGCAAAATCTAAGCAGCACGCTTAGCGCTTAATATATGAAAGCTCAGCGCTTCGTGCATTGCACAGTATTAAGCAAATAATTTGTAGGGAGTGGGTCTCCACTCCCTGATATTAATTTCCAATTTCCGCTTATGTTGTTGACCCTTCAAAAGGTTGGCGGGGATCGGCGTGTCGAAAATAAGGCAGAATAACCGTGTTAACTAAAGAAATTTTACAAGCATTGAAATCATATGCAGAGTCAATGCAAAAAAACGTAACCTTTGTCGTACAGACCGGTGAACATAGCAAGCGTGAAGAGCTTGTGACGTTTCTGTCCGACATTGCTTCAGTAAGCGAAAAATTAAACGTAGAAGAGCGTGACACAAATGGTGAGTTGCGCAGTGCAATCAGCTTTTTGTTGGAAGCTGACGGCGAAGATACGGGAATTCGTTTTTCTGGTATCCCTGGTGGTCACGAGTTTAACTCGCTTGTACTTGCCATGCTGCATGCAGCGGGTACTGAACTTAAGCTAGACGATAGCGTTAAGTCGATGGTGAAAGCGGTGAATGAACCACTTAATTTTGAAGTGTTCATTAGCTTAAGCTGTCACAACTGCCCTGAAGTCGTACAGGCACTTAATCAATTCGCTTTGATTAATCCTAATATCAAGACCGAAATGATCGACGGCGGGTTATATCAAAATCTAATTCAAGAGCGCGACATCCAAGGTGTTCCGAGCGTATACCTTAATGGCGAGCTATTCGCGAATGGTAAAGTTGATGCCTCTGTGCTTATCAACAAGTTAATTGAACGCGACCCTAGCCTTAAAGAAGCAAACAAAGGCGATGCGTTACCACTTCAAGACGTAACGGTTATCGGTGGTGGTCCAGCAGGCGTTGCTTCGGCGATTTACAGTGCCCGTAAAGGCCTTAAAGTTGCCATTGTTGCTGAAACTTTTGGCGGCCAAGTTAAAGATACCATGGGTATCGAGAACCTTATCTCAGTACCTAAAACAACGGGCCCTGAGCTTGTTGGTAACTTGATGGAGCACGTACGCGATTACGACATTACGCTCAAAGAGCACGTACGCGTTGATAGCATTGAGAAAGGCAATATTAAAACCATTACGCTTTCTTCTGGCGAACAGATCCGCACTCGTACGGTTATTGTTGCGACAGGCGCCCGCTGGAGAGAACTTGGTGTTCCGGGCGAAAAAGAGAACATCGGTAATGGTGTTGCGTACTGCCCACACTGCGACGGCCCTTTCTTCAAAGGTAAAGACGTAGCGGTCATTGGCGGTGGTAACTCAGGTATTGAAGCGGCACTTGACCTTGCAGGCATTGTAAAATCGGTGACGGTATTTGAATTTATGCCAGAACTAAAAGCGGACAAGGTACTTATCGATCAAGCTCAAAAGCGCGATAATATTACCATTATCAAGAACGCGGCAACGCGCCAAATTACTGCTGAAAATGGCAAAGTGAACGCAATTGAATACCAAGATCGCTCAACTAACGAAGTGCACACCCGTGAACTTGCAGGTGTATTTGTTCAAATTGGACTTGTACCAAACAGTCAGTTTATGAAGGGCACGGTAGACATGACGCAGTATGGCGAAATTATTGTTGATACTAAGTGTCATACATCTGAGCCGGGTATATTTGCAGCCGGTGACGTAACAACAGTACCGTATAAGCAAATTGTTATTTCGATGGGTGAGGGCGCGAAAGCATCGCTTGCTGCATTTGAATACTTATTAAGCCATGAAGTGGTTGAGTCTGAACAGGAAAGTGAAGCGGCATAGTCATTAGCCTTTCAGTTCTCATGAGAGTTAAAGCCGAGCTAACGCTGTTAGTTCGGCTTTTTTGTATGCGCGTATCTTTATGTTACTTAACAACCTCGGTTAACGCGTTTTCTGTTACTTATTGATGTTAATGTGAATGATACTGGTTATCATTTGTGTAAGTTTTTGCTAAATTAGACGAAAGTACTAATGCAGCCTTCAGTTCACTTCATTCTTGTAATAGGCGAATTGATGGGTCTTAAAAATTAATAACAGAAAACACTCAACATGAATAAGAAATTACTCAGCTTGGCGGTAGCGGCTATCTTAGTGTCTCACGCACATGCTCAGGAAGATGAAAGTGGCGCTGGCTTAGCTATAGATAAGCGAGAAGCAACAGGGGAAAAAGCAGAAGCGAATGCAGTAGAAAAGATTGAAGTAGTGGGCATGCGTTCTCCGTTTGGCGCAACAAAAACAAATACACCGATTGTTGAACTCGCCCGTACAATTTCCATTGAAACCGCATTAGATTTAAAGCAAAAAGGTGTGTTAAATCTTTCTCAGTCTGCCACCTATATGGCGGGCGTGACGGGGGAGTCATACGGATACGCCACCCGAGTCGATTCAATCTCTTCCAGAGGATTAAGTATTCCGCGCTATCGCGACTCAATTCAAGAGTTGTTTGGCAGCTATAATTCTACGCGAGCTGAAATTTACACAATGGAACAGGTTGAGTTGCTTAAGGGGCCTGCCTCTGTACTTTACGGTCAGGGCTCTCCCGGTGGCATAATGAACTATGTGTCAAAAACGCCCACGTTAGGCAAAGGAAGCGAAGTGGTGTTGTCCTACGGAAACTTCGACCGCGCGCAAGTTGGGGTGGATGTAAACGGCAGCCTGTCTGAAGATGATAGGTGGATGGGGCGTTTTGTTGGTATATATCGTAATGCTGACTCTCAGGTTGATTATGTTAGCGATGACACCCAAGTATTCATGCCGTCACTTTCCTTCATGCCTTCTGACGATACAACGCTAACGCTAATCGGGTTATTCCAAGATACTGATAGTGATACAGCAGCGCAGTTTATTCCTGTGGAAGGGACATTATTGCCTTTGGCTGACGGCACTTATTTACCCGACCAAGATGTTTACGCAGGTGAACCAGGGTTTAATAAATTTGATACTAAGTCGAACCAAGTTACTTTGCTTGGCGAGCACTTGATTAACGATACAACGTCACTTTCATTTACTGCCTTATGGCGAGATGGTGAGGCAGACTACCACCAAGCGTGGCCCACTTTTACGGGCGGTACTCGCTATCTAAACGCTTTTGTAGGGGCACCGGTCGCGCCTACCGATACCTTTGTGCCGAGAACGTTTTATCAAGCAGACAATACGTTTAATCAACACGCTTTTGATATTCGTGTAAACAAGGGCTTTGTAACAGGCGCTTTCGAACACGAGTTATTAGCGGGTGTACAATATCAACATGTTAAAACTGACGCCAACTCTGCTTACTATGCTGGTGGTGGGGTATTACAAGGTGATTTTAGGTACATTCTGGACTTGGCTAACCCTGAGTACACAGGCGCACCAGAGCAAGCCATTTTCGACGCAATCTACAACGATGCGCCTGAACAGACGGTTACGGACACGGGGTTATATCTATCAGACCAAATTTCCTATGAAAACTGGCGGGTAACGCTAGGCCTACGTCACGACCGCGTTGATAATGATACGGGCGTAACTGAGCAGGATGACACGCAAACATCATACTCAGCTGGAATTTTGTATCGTTTTGACAACGGCATTTCTCCCTACCTTAGTTACGCTGAGTCGTTCGAGACGGTAGTGGGACTAGATAACAATAACAACCAGCTTAAGCCTGAAGAAGGTCGTCAATACGAGGCAGGGATTAAGTATGAACTCTCGTCAGTACCTGGTTTTATCACGCTGGCGTATTACGATATTGAAGTTTCAAACCTTCCTAATCCTAACGGATTACCAGACGAAGCGGCGCAACAGCAAGGCGTAACGACCATTGAAGGGATTGAGCTAGAAGGGCGCGTAGACTTTGGCCAAATAACAGCGCAGTTTGCGGCGTCGGTCTTGGATGCAGAAGATCCTAACGGTTTTTCGTTGTCAGCACAGCCAGACAGCAATGCATCCCTATGGGTAAATTATTCTCCACTTGAGCTTGAAGCGCTGACGGTAGGAGTTGGTATTCGCTACGTGGGAGAATCAGTTTCTGAGAATGGTGTCATCAGATACGACACACCTAGCTACACCCTTGGTGACCTGATGGTGTCGTACGAGCTAGCAGATAATTTGAATTTGCAGCTGAATGTAAGAAATGTGACCGATAAAAAATATCTCACGTCTTGCTTATTCAGAGGTGACTGTTTCCCTGGTGTACGCAGAACAGTGAACGCGTCGCTAACCTATTCGTTTTAAGGATTTATCATGCTTTCAGTTGCAGCGGGTGGTTTAACACTTGCAGCCTTAGGTGTTATTTATAAAAGTTGGCGCGCTCAAGCGTCAACGTATCTTTATTTGGGTCTTGTCGTATGGCTGGTTGCAGCAGTGTGCTGGTCTTATGCTCAGGGGTGGGAGTTTGGCGTGCTATATGCGCTGTGTATTCCTTCCATTTTAGTGTGGCCTTTTATTGCGTTTAACCAAACGCATTTACCTCAGCCAAAAAATGTACCTCAGCCGAGGAGCTTTGATTTCTCGCGACGTACAGTTCTAGGGAACATCGCAAACTACATCGTGGTGCTGGTTGTTTTATTGGTTGTGAGCGTGTTATTGACGCTAGGACTATGTGCGCTACTACCATTCTCAATAGCAGGGAAGTTGGCTACAGGTATCGTGCTGTTGCCAATTTGGTGGGGTCTTATTGTTTATCACTACCTTGCTACCGCCCACAAAATTAAAGTTGTTGTTGCTTACGCAGTTTTGGCTGCGCTTTGCCTACCAATACTTATTTTCTTCCCCATGTAGGTGAATATCGATGGATAAAATAACAAAACAAAATGCATTAAATGCACATACTTGGGTAGGCGTTTTTCTAAGTGTACTTCTCTTTTTGGTGTGCTTATCTGGGACCGTTGCGGTTTTTCACTTAGAGTTTGAAAGGTGGGAACAGCCGCATATTGAAGAAATGAAGAATGTTTCTTCTGATGTTGTTGAAAAGGCGATGGACACCTTTTTAGCTCAGAATACGCAGGAGTCTCACCATCTTTATGTGGTTTTCCCTACATCAGATATCCCTCGGTTGGTGGTAGAAAACGATCATGCTGCTTACTTTGCCGACAGTGAAGGTAACTTATTAGAGCAAGAAAGCGTGTCTTTTACCGAAATGCTTGTGAACTTGCACTTGTATCTCAATTTGCCACAAAGTTGGGGAATGATTTTGGTCAGCGCTTTGGGCGCTATCATCTGTACCCTTGTCGTCACTGGAATTATTGCTCACAAACGAATAGCAAAAGATGCTTTTAAACTTCGACGGGGTGGCAACGGTCAGCAAGCTCAAATTGATTTGCACAACCGTTTTGGATTATGGGCAGCGCCTTTTCATTTAGTTATAGGTATAACAGGCGCATATTTTGGTATGGCAGGGATCATTTTGGTGGTTGTTGCCTCACTAAATTACGAAGGCGATCGCGACGCGGTTATCCAGAAAATCTTTACGCCAGACCCTGTATTAGTGCCACAGGAGGGGAAACCGGCTATTGGTAGAGCGTTTGCGCAAATGGAAACGCTAGCGCCAGAAAAGTCTCCAATATTTTTAACGGTACACGAAGTTGGTGAACCAGAACAGTTCATCGAAATATATGCCAAGGCGCCCAATAGAATGATCTACGCCGAAGGCTATCGATTCGATACGGCGGGTAACTTTATCGGTGTGGCCGGCTATGAATTCGGTGAATGGGGTAAGCAGTTGGTATGGGCAATGTACCGTTTGCACTTCGGTGACTTCGCCGGCCTTACCAGCAAATGGCTGTACTTTGTTCTTGGTGTAATGCTGACCATGCTTTGCGTGTCGGGTATGGAGATTTGGCTGTCTAAGAAGGCGCATCCGCCGTTAGCAAGCAGGCTTTGGTACAGCACGGTGTGGGGTAGTGTGAGTGCACTCGCATTAACTGCTGTAGCAGATATGTTTTTTACAGGCTCGCTCATCACCGTTTTTTGGTGCCTTATGCTATTTAATACCGGCATTACAGTGGGAGTTAAATCACTCACAAAGCCGATATGGTTGCTTATATCAGGCCTAAGCGTAATGGTGTTACTCATAGCCTATGCGGCTGTGCACCAAAGCGCGACGCTATCGGTTGCGTCACTTCAGCTTAATATACCTATGGCGGTGTACGTGGTGTGGAGTGTTTATCGTGCTAATACGCTGATTAAGCGAGCTAAAAATGCAGAAACTCAGATTGAAGCCGACGCGAGTAACAACGCGCCTCAATCAGCGCAAGAAAAAAGAGTGAATGCGTAAATCTTATCGTAACTATTAGGGGCTCACAGGAAGCCCCTTAGTTACGCTTCTTTCTTTTCCACGTACCGCCATACATATAGCCATTGCTGGCCTTTGCTCGTTCTTGACAAGCTTTGCATACTATACGCCACGTGTCTTCATCACCACATCGAATACGAAACTGTGTGTCGGCATTGATACCGCAGTTGTCACAGGGTTTTGGTAGCCGAACTCTGTCCTTTTTTCCCACTCTAAAAGCGTCTCTTTTTTTTCAATTAATAATTTCTCTGATGCCTATTTTTTATCACAGGTCACTGCGCATAAGCTCGAAAACTTAAATCACTTTTGCGATTGCAACGGCAATAGAAGAGCCTTTTTCAACGGCTGCGCCCCATAATTTCATTAATAACGACGGCCTTTTTGTCATTAGGAACAGCGCTTCATCTCTGTGATATTGTTCATCTGCTTGGCATTGTCTAAACCGATTTATAACGTTTGAAGGGGGGCTGGCTAACGCAGAAATGCGCTTACATTGTTCTTCGTAATGCGAATCTACGAACTGCTCTACTCGGTAAATGGTGTAGTAAAAGCAATTTATACCGCAAAGTCTTGGAATAAAGCCGGTGATAAACCCAGAAGCTATCCATAAAGGTAAAATAAAACTTCCCCTGAAAAGCGGCATTTCGTTTTCAAAGACGGCGAGGTGTCGTCTTTCCGTTTTAAGGTGCTCATATATGAAGGGTTGTGCCTCGTTGTTTGTGCCAGAAAGATTAACCAGTTTTAAAACACATTCGGCGAATAGAGCACCACGGTATATCCAAACGGCTCCCGTCTCTCCCGCGTGGCTCGCACGTAGTTCTTTGTCTACTTGCTTAGCGTGATTATCTCCGAGTGTTTTTGCATAAAATGGCATGACGTACCTCTGTAGCATTTTATAAACAAACGATCTGAAGGGGGGAATGGATGCTACCTAACGAATTTGTAATGCTTATTTGAACATGCGCTATTTAGAAAGCTCTGGATGATAGTGTTCTATTTATAAACGAAAGCAGAGTATCGGAGGGTTGCTTGCTATGCTTGATAGATACACAACATGCGTTGCTTGCAGGAGAGCATAAATGAAGGTATTCGGTGGCGTTGTCATTCTTGTCTTAGGATATTTACTATTGTGGCCAGTCCCCATTGCGCCAATAAGCTGGCAAGCACCGAGCAGTAGCGGATTTTCGGGGGAGTTTATTGAAAACAACCGTTTGGCGGGCCTTTCGTTTATTGAATTAGGCGAAGATAAAGGGCCGGAGGATTTTGCGATAAACGCTGCGGGAACTATTGCAACCGCCACTCATTCTGGTGCGGTATTACTCAAGAAAAAAGGTGAGGCAACATTTACTCCGTGGATTAACACTGGTGGACGTCCGCTCGGTATCGAGTTTGATACCAACGGCAACTTATTAATCGCCGATGCTCATCGCGGATTGCTAATTGCAGACCCTGAAGGTGAGCTGACGGTATTGGTTAACCAAGTAGAAAACACTAACGTTGTATATGCGGACGATGTGGATATTGCCGACAACGGCAATATTTACTTCACTGACGCAACTACCAAGTTCTCTGCCAAAGAGTATGGGGGAACGCTGCAAGCGAGCCTGCTAGAAATTTTGGAACATAGAGGCAATGGCAGGCTTATAGAGTACGACCCAGTACGTAGAACGAGTAATGTACTGATGGATGGTTTGGTTTTTGCGAATGGTGTCGCAATAAGCCATGATCAAAATTCAGTGTTGGTCAACGAAACCGGTAAATATCGCGTGTTGCGCTATTGGCTAGTTGGGCCAAAACAGGGTCAAGTGGAGGTCGTGATTGATAATTTGCCCGGATTCCCAGACAACATCAGCCAGGCAACGAGCGGCGCGTACTTTCTGGGTCTTGCTTCGCCTCGCTCCGCTCCCGTTGACGCTCTATCTGACAAGCCTTTCATTCGTAAAATTGTACAGCGTCTGCCACAGTTCATGCGCCCACAAGGTCAAGCATACGGGCACCTTGTTAAAATAAGCGAAAGCGGAGAGGTTTTACAAAGTTATCAAGACCCTAGTGGTGCATTTCCCTTTGTTACAGGCGCAATACAGACAGATGAAGGTGTATATGTGAGTAGCTTAACTGCACGGTCGGTAGGTGTGTTGCAGTTAAACCAGAGACGATAATAAGCATATTGTTACGGCAGAGTAGGTAGTCTTCTTTTCTACCGTGATAGAGCGATACGCGTCACGAATGACATTTACTCATCAACTCTGCAACACGTTTTCTTACATTTCGAAACATTTTAAACTTTTGTTATGTAGTTACGCTTAGAAGGATATGTCACTATCGGCTATGCTAATAAAAGTTGTTTTTAGCACAAGTTTAGTAGTTTTGGGCTAGCCGTTTTAAAAGGATATTTTCTAAATCATGAAAGCGTATACGTATTCTTCTGTTGCACTTGCAGTCACGATTTCTCTTCTAGCTGGATGTGGAGGCGGCTCAGGCTCGTCTAATACCCCTCCTGTGGTGACAACGCCTACCACGCCAACGACACCTGTAACAACAGAGCCAGAATGGGAAGCGGGGGTGTATGAACCGCAATCTCAATATCTAGCGAAATGTGAGACTCCTAGAAGCGGTATTGATCCTTTTACTAATAGGGCTTACCCAGATACACAAGGTACCGCCATGGATGAAAAGCTGTGGCTACGTACTTGGACTAATGACACTTACTTGTGGTACGACGATGTAGATGACAATGACCCTGCAAATTTCTCAGTGTTGGGATATTTTGATCAGCTTAAAACCAATGAGCTAACGCCAAGCGGTACGCCAAAAGATAACTTCCACTTTTCACAGGACACTGCCGAATATAACGAACTGTCTCAATCGGGGATTTCATCGGGCTATGGGTTTGATTGGGAATTTGGTTCAACAACCGTGCCGAGAGTACTAACAGTGCGATTCACTGAGCCGGGTTCACCTGCAGCTACTGCTGGCGTGCCTCGCGGTGCGACCCTTTCGCGTATAAACGGCGTCGACTTTGTCAATGACAACACGCAGCAGGGCGTCAACGCGATTAATGCTGCGCTGTTTCCGGAAGACGCAGGTACGGTTACAAGCTTTGAGTTTGTGCAGGTTGATGGTTCAACTCTCTCAGTAGACATCACCTCCGGCGATATCAGCGCAACGCCGGTTCAAAACGCAAAGGTACTCGATACCGAAAACGGCAAAACGGGCTACTTCCAATTCAATACCTTTATCGTTACCGCGCAAGAAGGATTAATTGATGCGTTCGATATGTTTGTTGAAGAAAATGTGACCGAGCTCGTTATTGACCTTCGCTACAACGGCGGAGGACGTTTGGCGCTAGCTTCACAGCTTTCCTATATGATAGCGGGTCCGAACCAAACCAATAACGCAACCTTTGAAACATTGCGTTTTAACGATAAAAACCCAAACACCAACCCTGTCACCGGAGAGACCATTCGTCCAACACCGTTTTACCGCAATGTTATTGACTATAACGCAGGGCAACTTACCGACACGCTTCTGCCTAGCCTTTCGCTGACGAAGGTTTACGTTTTAGCCACGGGCGCGACATGTTCAGCAAGTGAAGCGGTAATGAATGCACTTCGTGGTATTGATGTAGAAGTAGTGCAAATTGGCTCTACTACTTGTGGTAAGCCGTATGGGTTCTACCCAACAGACAATTGTGGTGAGACTTACTTTACTATCCAGTTCCAAGGGGTGAATAACAAAGGGTTTGGTGATTATGCTGATGGTTTCATGCCTACCACCACGCCTAATTTCGATTTTGAGTTGCCGGGGTGTGAAGTTGAAGATGACTTTACCGCAAGCTTGGGTGATCCGGATGAAGGGATGCTGTCAGCCGCATTGGAATATGCTGCTACAGGCTCATGTCCCGAAGTTGTCACGTCAAACGGCGTGGCGGATGTCAAAGCACTGCGCAGTAATCAAAGTGCGTTAGGGGGCGAAAAGCTCATTCCTATCGACAAGCCTGAACAACGCAAAGAGAACTTTATTTTACACAACAAAATAAATCAGCCTGTTATTCAGGAGCGCAAGTAATGTCGCTTCTTAATAAAAAAGGAAAACTGCTAAAAGGAAGACTGCTAGCAGCACCTCTCGCCATACTTTTGCTCTCGGCGAGCGGATGCGCGACAACGCAGGAGGCTGAGTTACACGAGGCAGTAACCAAATCCATTAGTGTGAGTCAAAAGCAAGCTATTGAAAGTAAGATCAGCAACTGGTTTGGTGGTCTAAACATAACGATAGCCGATGATGCATTCAGTCAAACCGCGAGCATAACGATTGAGCGTAAAGCAAAGGTAGATGGCAGGGGATTACCTTTTGACGGAAGGCACGACAACCCTGTTTATAGCTTTACGCTGCTAAGTGATGGTGAACAGTGCGTGTTGCGTAACGACCAAAGTGGGGAACTTACCAAGCTTGAAAATGTGACCTGTTATATAGTGGACGAGGCATAAGTCGGGATAAATCGACGAAAGCGCAATGTCATCGTTGACAATAGGCCTTAAAAAAACGCCCAGAGTCTACAAGCTCTGGGCGTTTTTGCTGCTATCGTTTGTGCATGCTTGGCTGCTTTTGCGTGCGGCCGCGACTGTTGCCGCCGCTATTATTTCCTTTCGATGCGTTGCCTCTATTCTTATTCCCGCCGGTGTC
>NZ_JACSOE010000092.1:0-12819 GCF_014349115.1 Alteromonas sp. BZK5
TTAGCATTAGATATGGAAACGCCTAACGCAGTGCATAATAGAAAAGGCCAGCTTCGAGAGCTGGCCTAATAACTGTCAACCTATATTAGGACGACACAAATAAATATGGACTTACTTGCTAAACGTGTTTCCAAAGAAATCGCCGTCGTTCCACTTAGGCTTGTTCTTTTGGTTTGCTAGTGTCCAACCAATTTGCGCGTTAACCTTGGTGAAAGTCTCTGCCGCATTCCAGTTGAATGGCTGGTTAATGTCGTCGCTAGGCTTATGGTAGTGCGTAGATAAGAACTGACCAAACACCTTGCTGCCATCTACGTTAGGATCTTTAGACTTCAGACCCGGCACCATAAACACTGAAGGCACACCTTGCTTTACAAACGCATAGTGATCTGAGCGAGTGAATAACGCTTGCTCAGGCCATGGGTCAGGGCTTAGTTCAATGTTGGCATTCGCCGCCGCTTTTTCCACTGACTCTTGCAAATCACTGTGGTTCGCGCCAAACGCAATAACGTCTGCAAACTCGTAAGTCAAAATTGGCATATCTAGATTTACGTTCGCCACCATTGAAGTAACCGGTACAGTTGGATTACGAGCAAAATAGTCTGCACCTAGCAGGCCCTTCTCTTCACCCGTTACCGATACGAACAGAATTGAGCGCTTTGGCTTTTCTTCCATTTCGCTAAACAGGCGTGCAGTTTCTAACATCACTGACGTACCAGACGCATTGTCCATGGCGCCATTGTTAATGTTGTCTTTCTTTACGGTCTTGGCAAAACCAATATGGTCAGAGTGAGCAGAGAAAACCACATACTCGTTTTTAAGCTCTGGGTCAGAACCTTCAAGTACACCCACAACATTTGGGCTAGTGATGGTGTCGTGTACGCTCGTCTTACTGATATCAACCACACCGTTTAACGCAAAGCCTTGCGGTACTTTGTCGGCTTCAAGCTGTGCATAAACGTCATCAAGGCTCTTTTCTGCGCCTTCAAATAACTTACGCGCAGCGCCTTCACTCATGTAAGCGCCACCTTTAAGCTGAGAAAAGCTGTTTGCAGGCTGACCACTGTCGTCTAACCATGCCATACGCGGCGTATGGATGTAGTTCAAACGGCTTTGATAAGGGCGTACCTTTTCATTTTTAGGCGTTGTGATAGTGATCATGCCAATAGCGCCATTGTCTACCGCATACTTTTGCTTTTGATAGCCAGACGCAAAGTGAGCGCCCTCTTCTGATGGAAAGTCGCTTGGCTTACCAGCAAGCGCTACAACAACCTTACCTTTTACATCTAAGTCTTTGTAATCGTTGTGAGATAGCTCATCAGCCACAATGCCGTAGCCCACAAAGACCATTTCACCTTTTACATTAGCTTCAGTGCTAAGCAAACTTGGGCTAGCTAAATACTCTTTCGGATAGTCAAACTCGACGGTTTCGCCGTTTTGCGTGAAAGTAAACTTGGGAGACTCTTGAACCAGATTCGCTTTGCGAAACGCTACGTTTTGCATGTAGCCGTCTGTACCCGCTGGCTTCAAACCATATTTAGCAAATTCGGTCGCAATATATAGCGCCGCAATTTCATGGCCACGAGAGCCCGTGTCACGACCTTCAAGCAAATCATCTGCTAGGAAAAACAGGTGCGATTTGATTCGCTGTGTATCAGGGTTAAAAGCATTGTCTGTCGATGCGTGGTTATGGGCAGTAGCAGCAAAGGTCATTGCTGTCATTGCACTACCTATAAGGAGTTTTTTTATCATTCTAATTTCACCATATAACTAAGTGTGCATCATGGTAACGCAGTTGATAGGCGGAATACCATTAAACTACTAACGTTTACCATGTGTTTCCTACCGTTGCTCGCATTTTATGAGCAAGGTAAAATTGTTAACCACATACCGGCTCAGCTTCCGGGTGTTTTTATATTTTTTAGTAAAGAGCAGCATCTATGTCAAAAGACGACATTCTTTACCGCGTTCAGTTCATCAGCAACGGTGAGCGCTATGAGTTATACGTAAAAAGCCTTATGCAGGGCGCTTTGTTTGGCTTTATCGAGATAGGTGACTTTGTGTGGGATACTCACACAAGTGTTGTTGTAGACCCTAGTCATGAAAAGTTGAAAACCGAATTTTCTGAAGTAACAAAAACTTATGTACCGATGCACAACATTTTGCGCATTGACGCCGTAAATAAAAAAGGTTCAGCCAAAATTACTAAATTAGAAAATAAATCTGATAAAGTAACTGCTTTCCCTAGTCCAATATATACACCAACGAAAGAGTAACCGCCGGGTCATTCCGGTGAAGGTTGCCGGAGACCCTTATGTATCGCTATGTTTTAGCAGCATTATTATTTATTTGCAGCGTTAGCTCATCTGCAAAGGACCTTAACGATGAAAGCTTGTATCAACTACTTGATGACATTTGGCAATACGAGCTTTCGGTTTCCCCGCTTCTAGCTTCTCGCGAAGGCGATACTTCACTCGCTCACGTATTACCAGACAACTCTCCCAAAGCCCTGAAAGCACAAAATGAACAATGGCGTACTTTTCAAAAGGCCTTAAGTCAGTATAAAAAAGAAGACATCTCTACTGATGCTTATATTGCCTTGCTGATGCAACAATATCGTTTAGCTAACTATGTGGACGAATATACGTATCGCGCGCATTTAGTGCCTATCAATTCAGAATATGGCTTTCACGGTGCAATGGCCTCGCTTCCTAATTTATCCACCTTTAAGCGCGTAGAAGATTATCAGGCCTACATTAGCCGCCTAAATGCGCTTAAGCCTTATTTTGACCAACAAATTGCGTATATGAAACAGGCGCTAAAAGAAGGCTACACGCAGCCTAAAGTCGTGCTGAAAGGGTTTGAGAACTCGGTGGCGTCATACATTGTTGAAAATGCCGAGGACAGTGGCTTTTATTCTCCATTTACCCGTTTTCCAGAGTACTTTACTGCCGAGCAAAAATCAGCGCTAACGGAGCAAGGCAAGGCAGCCATAAACAGCAGCGTATTGCCTGCATATCAAATGTTCTACGATTTCATGGTAGACGAATACATTCCCAACGCCCGTGAAGATATTGCCGCGAATAACTGGCCTGATGGCGTGGCGTATTACGCCAATAGAGCCAAGCATTACACCACCACGGATATGACGCCTCAGGAAATCCATGATTTAGGTTTGTCTGAAGTAAAACGCATTCGCGCGCAAATGCAGCAAATTGTGGATGAGCTTGGCTTTGATGGCGACATTAACGACTTCATTGCGTTTTTACGCGAAGACCCGCAATTCTATGCCACCAGCGCTGAAGATTTACTAAAAGAGGCGTCGTTCATTGCAAAGAAAATGGACGCAAAGCTTCCTTCGCTCTTTGAGTATCTGCCAAGAACACCCTACGGTGTAGCGCCTGTACCAGACGCTATCGCGCCCAAATATACAACGGGCCGTTACATTCATCCTAGCCGCGATGATCAGCCAGGATATTACTGGGTAAACACGTATGCCCTCGATAAGCGCCCTTTGTATGCATTGCCTGCACTGACCTTGCACGAAGCAGTGCCTGGCCACCATCTTCAAATATCGTTGGCAGCAGAGCTTGAAGACTTACCTATGGTACGTCGTAACACCTATATTTCAGCGTTTGGTGAAGGCTGGGGTCTGTACTCTGAGTTTTTAGGTATTGAAGCAGGTATTTACGAAACGCCGTACGACAACTTCGGTCGCTTAAGCTACGAAATGTGGCGTGCGTGTCGCTTGGTTGTGGATACCGGTATGCACACGATGGGCTGGAGCCGTCAACAAGCGGTTGATTATATGATGGAAAACACCGCGCTTTCAGAACACAACGTAAATACTGAAATAGACCGCTATATCTCTTGGCCAGCGCAAGCCTTGTCTTACAAGATTGGTGAAATCAAAATTAAAGGCCTTCGCAAGAAAGCAGAGAAAGCATTAGGCGAGCGTTTTGATGTGCGTAAATTCCACCGCGCCGTGTTAGAAAACGGCTCAGTTCCACTGTTTATCTTGGAGCAAAACATCAATACGTTTATAGAAGAACAAAAGGCACAATAAACATGATCGTTGCATTTGGTGTTATTGGATTACTTATCCTGTTTTTAATTTACTTTGTGCTGCGAGCGCAGAATTTACAGAAAGAGCTGGCGCTATTGCGTCACTCGAATAAACAGACCAACAACAAGGTTACGTATGCTTATCGCAACCTTGTTCTTGTTACAGATGCGTTAGAGAAAAATCTTACTGCGCGTATTGAAAGTGCCTATAAAAGCCGCCTTATCGACCAAACTCAATACAATGCGCTGCACCCGCTTATGCGCAACTTTTCGACTATCGTCATGGCCTGTTGTGAGAAAGGGATGTCATTTGAGGAGTCACTGAATAAGGTGCTGCTTAATGAAGAAGTGACGCTTGAGGAAATTCGTGAGGTGGTGAAAGCATTCCCTAGCAACGTACGTATGGTGTGGTCAAAAAATACGGCCGACGGCTTCATTGCTTTTTGCCAAACCGTTACAGCAACAGTAAGTGGCACGACTACAAAGGCTCAAAAAGAACCATCTGAAGAGTAACATTTTACTCTATGTCTCTCGTTAGCGCTTATACAGCGCTAACTGTATGGCAGGGTCGTCTGCTTTGCTATGTAGTAAGGCCTGCGACCCTAGCCATGTTCCCACTCTTTTAAAAGTTTAATCTTTTTACCTTTCCAAACTAATCAGTAAGTTAGCGTTTAAAACAACAAGTCAAAAACCTTTTGTCTTGAAAAGGGTTATTGCTGCACTATAATACTGTATAAAAATACAGTTTATTTTGAGTGCCATGAATAAATCGTTATCCGTGCTTAATAACCACCCGCATATTTGGCGGGCCAGAGATCAGAGACAAAGTGAAACCAAGTTTTCACTGGGTTTTCCGCGTCTGGATAAAGCACTTAACGGTGGCGTTACATCTACAGGTCTTGTCCGTATCTCTTCGTTAACCGGCATGGGTGAACTTTCACTCTTTAAACAGGTTATATGCCAACACCGTACGCATAAGCTGGTGGTATTTATTAACCCTCCCGGGCTACTACAGTCGCCGTGGTTAGAAAACTTGGGGCTTAAAGCGCAACAAGTTCTGGTAGTAAAACCAAGTTCTGAACAAGAGTCGTTGTGGGCAGCAGAGCAATGTTTAAAAAGTACGGCTTGCCATTGCGTAGTGCTGTGGAGTAATGCTGTAAATCAAAAAGAAGCACGACGCCTACAGGTAGCAGCAACGCATAATGATGCGCTGTGCTTACTGTATACTCCACCGCAACAGCAGGCATCACAGTTAGGTTATCCGAAGGCCAGCTTAAGTGATTCACAAGCCAACCTGTCGAATCAAAGCGACAGTGCATTACCCATTACGTTGGATATCGCGCTAAAGGGTAAACCCCACGCTTTGGCGGTGAACATACGCAAGCAGCGTCATGGGTGGCCCAAAGATAACATTGTTATTTCCCATCGGTGGACCCCCGACAATCACGCCATTAAATGGGCCATGGCACACAACACGCTTTCCGATCAGGCATTACACTCTGTGAGCTAATGATGCTGTGGGCTTATATTTACTGCTATCAACTAACTTTAGACAGCCATATCAAAGCGGCTAGAAGTAAGCGTGCACATAGCCAATTGCCGAAGCACGAAACTAACAACCAGTATTCAGCGTTAGCGTCGAATACTCCCGTTGCAGTGTACTGCAGTAAAACAAACAAAATTACGCAGTGTAATGATATTGCGAAAAAAGAAGGCATTGAAATTGGGCATGGGCTAGCCCAAGCAGCGGCGTTATGCCCTTACGTGCATATTCTGCCTTTCAGTGAAGAAGCCGAAAAGCATATGCTGACGCAGTTAGCCCATCGGCTTTATCCACTGGCTTCTGATATCGTATTAGACAACCACATTCACTCAAATAGTTTCAGCGGTCTGGCAGTAAGGCTAGATAACCTAACTCATTACTATGGCGGTCATAAGCCACTGTGGAAAACTTTAACCCAAGCTCTGGCAGAAGCAGATATTCGTTATCATTTTGCTAGCGCATGGACAATTGAGGCCGCAAAAGTATTAGCGCTTCATAAATTTAATACCTACTTGCATACATCCGATGACATAAAAAAAGCGCTAAGTACGTGCCCGCTTTCTATTACGGCTCTATCACCTAAAGTCATTGACTCGTTGGCAAGGGTGGGCGTTTCCTGCGTACAACAGCTGTTGGCAATGCCGGTACAAGAACTGGGTCGGCGCTTTGACAATAACACTATTATGTATCTTACTGCGTTAAGGGGAGAAACCTTTCCACGGGTTACATTATTTAGGCCTTTGGAGCACTTCGATAACTTTATCCTATTGCCTTTTGATATTGAAAACACGCAGCATCTAACCCCTTTTGTCAGCCAGCAGTTTGAGCATTTGTCTCACTATTTACGGGCAAGAAACTTATATACATCCAGCATCAGTGTACATATTCATTTCAGAGAAGCACCTGTAATGGATATTAATATACGTTCGGCACTGCCTCAGTCTTCAGTACAAAGTTGGCTGCCCTTGTTTAGTCTTAAAACTGAGAATCTGGTGTTGCCTGAGCCAGCTACAGCCATTGCGCTTACCTGTCAGCAATTTGAAGAAATGGATACGCAGAATGGCGACTTTTTTAGCGACAGATTTAACGATATTGCACAAAAGCAATTAATTGGGCGCTTAAACGCGAAGCTAGGCGATAACAGTACGTTTCAACCTCGCGCTGCCGACAGCCATCAGTTTGAATATATGACGGTGACGGAGTCGAGCACCGGTAACTGCACCCGTAATTATGCTTATAGCAGTGACATTACGCCCACCTTCACTTTTGATGTACCTAAACCGCTTATTCAGGCTACCCAAATTTGCTTTGGCCCCGTGCGATTACATAGCGAGTGGTGGCATGACAGCCCAACAAAGCGTGATTATTTCATCGCCCAAACTGAGCAATGCGTAAAGCTTTTAGTGTTTAAAGATGAAGAGAGCCGCTGGTGGGTGCAGGGCCTTTTTTGCTAGCGGTATGCGGTTAAAGAAAAAGGTAAAGGCAATATCATGAAATACAGTGAGCTCTTTTGCCAAAGCAATTATAGTTTTCTTTGCGGTGCCTCTTCCCCCGCAGAGCTTGTTACCACGGCTTCTTTCCTTGGTTACGACGCACTTGCCATTACCGATGAATGCTCAGTAGCGGGAGTGGTACGGGCTTTCGACGAAATTAAGCATCAGGGCCTACCGATTACGCTTATTGTGGGTAGTTACTTTGTATTTGATGACACTTTATCTTTTGTGCTGTTGTGCCCGAACAAAGCGGCCTATAGCGAACTATGCCGAATTATTACTAACGCGAGGCGTCGCTCTGATAAAGGTGAATACCAACTAGCTGAGTGGGACTTGCGTACCATTCGCCATTGCAAATTCATTTGGCTACCAAGCGGCAAAGAAGCTAAAGACAAGCATTGGGCTGAATGGCTGCAAAAACACCCTAGTATTGATGCCTATATTGGCGCTCAGCGCCTATTAGACGGAAGGGATCACCACAGGTTTGCGCATTACAATCATCTGCAGTCTGCCTATCCTTTTCCTGTTATTGCCTGTACAGGTGTACTCATGCATCACGCTGACAGACTGCCGCTTCAACATGTATTGCATGCTATTAACGTGCATACCAGTGTAGACAAAATAGGTCGGGATGCGTTGAGTAATGCAGAGCGTAGTCTGCGAACCGTACAAAAAATTAAGAAGCTTTACCCTGAGAAATGGATTGCCAATACCAATGCCCTTGCTCACGCTTTCACATTTTCTTTAGAAGAGCTGCGCTACCACTATCCTGCGGAGCTTGTACCTGAAGGGTATACGCCCACTTCGTATTTGCGGGAACGTGTAGAGGCCGGTATAAAAGTGCGCTTTCCTGAAGGTATAACCCCTGATATTCGCCAAACCATAGAAAAAGAACTTACGCTTATTGCCGAGCAAGAGTATGAGTATTTCTTTTTAACCATTTACGACATTGTTCAGTTTGCCAAGCGACAACGTATTTTGTATCAAGGGCGCGGCTCTGCGGCCAACTCGGTAGTGTGCTATTGCTTGGAAATAACCGCAGTAGACCCAAGGCAAATAAGTGTGCTGTTCGAGCGCTTTATTTCCAAAGAGCGTAACGAACCGCCAGATATTGATGTGGATTTTGAGCATCAACGCCGTGAAGAGGTCATCCAATACATTTATCAAAAGTACGGCCGGGAAAGAACCGCTATCGCGGCTACGGTTATTTGCTATCGCTTTAAGTCGGCTTTTAAAGATGTGGGCAAGGCGCTGGGCTTTAGCGAATCACAGCTTGATTTTGTGGTAAAGCAGATTAATCGCCGAGACAGCGTTATTCCGTGGAAATCTCAGCTGGCGGGGCTTGGGTTAAACCCTGAAGAGCCTAGGGTGCAGCAGTTAATTACCCTTACCGAAGCTTTACTGGGCACGCCCCGACATTTGTCGCAACATGTAGGCGGTTTTGTTATTAGCGCAGGGCCGCTCTACGATCTTGTTCCTGTTGAGAACGCCGCGATGGAAGAGCGTACTATTATTCAGTGGGATAAGGACGACATTGAAACCTTAGGCCTTTTAAAAGTGGATGTACTGGCGCTTGGGATGTTGAGCGCTATACGTCGCGCATTCTCGCTTATCAATAAACAATACCCTGTTGAAACCAGTATTCCGTTCATTACTAAGCTCGGAGATGACAAACAGGTTTTCGATATGATTTGTCGGGCCGATACGGTAGGCGTTTTTCAAATAGAATCACGAGCTCAGATGTCTATGCTGCCAAGGCTAAAACCTCGTCGCTATTACGATTTGGTCGTACAAATAGCCATTGTACGGCCAGGTCCAATTCAGGGTGATATGGTCCACCCTTATCTGATACGTCGACACGGCAACGAAACCATTAGCTACCCATCTAAAGATGTGGAGAAAGTTCTGTCTCGCACCATGGGCGTGCCTATCTTTCAAGAACAAGTGATTCAGCTTGCCATGGTTGCAGCAGGCTTTAGTGGCGGAGAAGCTGACCAGCTGCGGCGCGCTATGGCGAGCTGGAAAAAAGACGGTAGAATTTTTGAATTCAGAGACAAGCTTATTAAAGGTATGACGGACAAAGGCTATGACAGTACGTTCGCCCACAACTTATTTGAACAAATAAAAGGCTTTGCAGGTTACGGCTTTCCTGAATCTCACTCAGCGTCTTTTGCCGTATTAGCTTACGTGTCTTGCTGGTTGAAGTTTTACTTTCCCGTTGAGTTTTACGTAGCGCTGTTAAATAGCTGGCCCATGGGGTTTTATTCCCCGTCCCAGTTAGTTCAAGACGCTAAGCGTCATCACATACGGGTAGAGGCGCCCTGTGTTAACCAGTCTGACGTTGAGCATTCTTTGGTGGTACAAGGCCAAGAAAAATACATTCAGCTTGGCCTTAAGCTTATTAAAGGCTTAAGTGAAGCATCGTCTCAACTTATCGTGGAAAACCGCTCAGATAAGGGCTATACCGATGTTGAACAATTACAGCAACTATCGCTTAAAAGTAATGAAGTAGAGGCACTGGCTAGCGCCGATGCCCTTCGCACTATTTCAGGCAACCGATACGAAACCCGTTGGCGAATTATGGATACCCAAACGCGTTTACCACTGTTTGATACTGACGATTTTTATGCAGATAAAAACGTCACACCTCTGGGTGCTTCACCGACCGAGGCAGAAAACTTACTTGAAGACTATGCCTCAACCGGCTTATCGGTAAATAACCACCCTATTTCGTTACTCAAAAAGCAACATAAGCTTAAAGACATAAGCTGGTCCAATTCGCTTAAAGACAAGACAAATAAATCAGTTGTAAAAGTGCTTGGCGCAGTAACAGGTCGTCAAGCGCCAGGCACTGCCGCAGGCGTTACCTTTCTGACTTTGGAAGATGACATAGGCAATATGAACGTTGTGGTATGGCAAGCCACCGCTCGTGCTCAGCAACAAACATTCTTAAAGGCTAAACTGCTACAGGTAAATGGTATTATCGAACGCTCCAAAGAAGGAGTTATTCATATCATTGCAGGTAAGCTTATTGATCGTACGCCTTGGCTCGAAAAGCTGTCATTAAGTTCAAGAGATTTTCACTGAGTATTTTACACCCGCAAAACGATAAATTATGGTGTATAGATACGCGATTTATTTTTGTATTAAAAAACTTCCTCTCAAGGAAATGCTTCAAAGATAATTTATTTGTATATTGTAAATTGCTGTAGTCATTTTGGAGTGTAGAATGATGCGATGTATTGGGCTTTTTATTGGCTGTTTGTTTAGCCTTAATATTTATGCAGAAAAATATGTGATTGGCGCACAAAACTTAGCTTATTTCCCCCATTACGATTTTGCATCATCCACAGATAAAGGGGTTGCCTGGTCAATTTTAGAAGCTTTTTCTGAAGCTTCGGGACACGAGTTTGTGTATTTAAGCTTGCCTATAAGACGGCTTCAACTCGAGTTAGTTAAAGGTAATGTTGACTTTGTATACCCTGATAATAGAGGCTGGTATAACAGCATTACCACTTCAAATGACAAGTACTTTTCCCTCCCATTAACCAGCGCAGTAACGGGGACAATTGTAAAACGACAGAACGCTGGGAAAGGCATCGAAAAGATAAAAAACCTCGCCATGCCGTTAGGCTTCACACCGGTAAATTGGCAAGAAAGAATAGACACCCAACGTACCCAAATAACTTGGGTTACGGATATTCAACAAGGCTTGGCGCTTTTGTACCAAGAACGTGTAGACGGGTTAGATTTAGAGTATTTCGTTAGCCAGCGATCTGCTCCTCTATCATATGAGCAAGATGCATTTACTTTAGATTTGACGCTTCCACATAATGAAATTCCTTTTTCCCTATCTACGCTTTATCATCAAGACATTATTAGTGAACTTAATAAGTTCATATCCTCAAATCCAGAATTAATTGATAGTATAAAAACAAAATACGGAATAACCCCTTTCGAGCAGTTGTCTCAGAAGCTTTTGATAGAACAAGGATTGAAAATTGAAGAGGTTTGGAAATAGTATTCGTCGCTTTGTGCAAATGGCGGTATTGCCAGTTACATGCACACTTTCAAGTCCTTTTGTTTCAGCCGACACCTATATCGTAGGCGCTCAAAATATTGAATATTATCCGTATTACAACTTTTCATCGGATCATGAAAAGGGGTTGGGTTGGGCTATTCTTGAAGCATTCTCAAAGCAAAGCGGACATCGCTTTGTATACTTGAGCATGCCAGTTAAACGCCTTCAGATAGAATTGAAAAAAGGCAATGTAGACTTTGTCTTTCCTGATAACGCCAGTTGGTATGACCAAATAACCCATAGCCTCAACAAAGTGTATTCTGAACCTCTGGCAGAAACATTCGCCGTGACTTTGATTAAAACAGATAACCTTGGTAAAGGAATTACTCACATAACAAAACTTGCCACGCCAGACGGATTTTCCCCTGTAAAGTGGGAACAGCAAATTAAGAACGGTACCGTTAAAGTAACAGGCGTAAACAGTATTTTTGATGGGCTTAATCTTCTACAGAGCGATAAAGTAGATGCTTTAGATGTGGAATATAATGCCGCTAAAAACGTTGCTCGTCGCTTTCCGCAAATGGGACCATTTGCCGCTGATTTAACCCTGCCACACAACGTTGTCTCATTTTCGCTATCAACCTTAAGACACCCCGAGATCATTGCCGAGCTCAATACATTTATACTTTCAGAATCTGAAAGCATAAATAAAATTAAAGCGAAGTATGGTATTGAAGATACAAAGCAACTGATCGAGCGCCTGATGGAAGAGCAACATGTAAGCGCAGATACACGCTGGACATCTTTGTAAAAGCTTCAACAGTGTCAGTAAATTACACTACTCAGCAGGAATAGTTCGGCATTTAGTTTTCATTATCTCTTTGAAATTACGATAATTTTTAATTGGAAAAAATTTTGCTTGTTGATTACCAGATCAAGGAGCAATTATGAAACAGGCATCACTACTTCTATTTTCTTTTTTCATTATTTTCACCGCAAGTAGCGTACAAGCGAAACAAACCGTGAGTGTAGATTATATGCACGGCTTTGACGATATCGATGGTATGCGCTTCGCGTACAGGCCACTTGAACAAACGCTTACTACTGATTGGTTTGGCGACCTAAAGCTATACTGGGAAGTGAGTGCCGTAGTGTGGGAGTATGGTGAAAACGATACGCATAGTACTAGCTACGGCGCGTCATTAACTCCTGTATTTATGAAACAGGTTTCAACGCTCTATGACAAATATCCCGTATATATAGAAGCGGGGATAGGAGCGAGTTACATAGGTAATCAGAAAGTCGCTGGTAAAGATATTGGATCTAACTATCAGTTCGAAGACAGATTAGGTGTGTTTGTAGAGATCGATAAGAAACAACATGTCGCACTGCGCTATATGCACTTTTCAAACGGCGGCTTCAACAATGACAACCCCGGATTAGACTTCCTGAACCTATCCTACGCCTATCACTTTTAAAGAAATGGGGTCAGAGTACATTTTCATTCCGCAATCATTGAGTCAAGGGCTGTTTTGATTTCGAGGAGTATTAGAAGTATTAATGTACTCTGACCCCTTTTTGATGTTTTAAAGGGGAAAGATTGGGGATTAATGTACTCTGACCCTGAGGTATCCCCACAAATAATATTGCGATATCAATAAGATAAAAAAGATAGGAACATTCATGACGTTTGGTGATCA
>NZ_JACSOE010000093.1:0-12151 GCF_014349115.1 Alteromonas sp. BZK5
TAAAAAATCCGATACCAGAGACTGATATCGGATTTTGAAGCCTTAAAAAGATCGGTCAACCGATCATGAAAATTTTCTTAACTGATCGGCATTAGGCATTACGCCCGTTTTTAAATGTAAACCTAATGGTTTATTGCTTTATTTAGCTAACTTCATTAGAAGCGTGTTCAAGTTCTGAACAAAACTAGATGGGTCTTTCAAGCTACCCTGTTCTGACAATGCAGCTTGATCAAACAATACGCCTACCCACTGATTAAACAGCTCTTCATCTTGGGTATCTGCCAGCAGCTTCACCAAACTATGCTCAGGGTTAAGCTCAAAGTGATACTTCACGTCTGGCACGGTCTGCCCTGCTGCCTGCATAAGCTTCATCATTTGCGTAGTCATGCCATTATCATCTGCTACGATGACCGCAGGTGAATCTGTTAAGCGATGGGTAAATTTAACGTCTACAACCTTATCGCCAAGTGCAGTTTTAGCTCGCTCAAGAACACCTTCAACTTGCTTTTCTGCTTCTTCTTGCGCCTTCTTAGACTCTTCGTCTTCTAAGTCGCCTAAATCTAAGTTTCCTTTCGCAATTGAGACAAACTGCTTCTCGTTAAACTCAGTAAGGTGAGACATTAACCATTCGTCAATGCGCTCGCCCATCAATAGCACTTCAATTCCTTTCTTGCGGAAAATCTCAAGGTGAGGACTAGACTTGGCAGCTTGCAAGCTATCTGCTGTCACATAGTAAATCTTATCCTGGCCTTCTTTCATTCGCTCAATATAGTCAGCTAATGATACGGTTTGTGCATCAGACTCACCGTGTGTAGAAGAGAAGCGTAGCAAGCCAGCAATTTTCTCGCGGTTACTGAAATCTTCAGCCGGCCCTTCTTTTAACACGTTGCCGAATTCATTCCAGAACGACTGATATTTTTCATTGTCGTTCTTCGCCATTTTTTCAAGCATCTGTAATACGCGCTTAGTACAACCTTGGCGTAGCGCTTGCGTTATCTTATTGTCCTGTAGAATTTCACGAGACACGTTAAGCGGAAGATCATTGCTGTCTAGCAAACCTTTAACAAAACGTAGATAAGTAGGCATGAACTGTTCGGCGTCGTCCATAATGAAAACGCGTTGAACGTAAAGCTTAAGACCATGACTTTGGTCGCGATTCCACATATCAAACGGCGCTTTAGAAGGGATATACAATAAACTTGTATATTCTGTTTTACCCTCTACTTTGTTATGCGCCCATGCAAGCGGATCAGCAAAATCATGAGAGATATGCTTGTAGAATTCGTTATACTCGTCATCAGTAATCTCAGACTTTTCACGAGTCCAAAGCGCGGTGGCTTTGTTTACTACTTCCCATTCACCAGGCTGGCCTTCAATTTTTTCGCCATCAGGGCCTTCACTTTCAGGCACTTCATCTTTCCACATCTGCACAGGAATACTGATGTGATCAGAATACTTACTTACGATAGAGCGTAAACGCCATGCATCAGCAAATTCTTTTTCGTCTTCGCGTAGGTGAAGCGTAATCTCGGTGCCGCGTGTAGGCTTGTTGATTTCGGCAATAGTGAATTCACCTTCACCGTCTGAAATCCACTCAACACCTTGCGATGCATCTGCACCAGCAGCACGAGTTCGCACCGTTACTTTGTCAGCTACGATGAACGCAGAGTAAAAGCCAACACCGAACTGGCCAATGAGTTGTGAGTCTTTAGCGCTATCGCCAGAAAGTTTGCTAAAGAAGTCTTTAGTGCCTGACTTAGCAATTGTACCCAAGTTCGCAATGACTTCATCGCGAGTCATACCAATACCGTTATCGGTAATGGTGACGGTATTTGCTTCTTTATCGACGCTAAGCTTTACGTTTAACTCGCCATCGTTTTCGTAAAGACTGTCATTTTCTAGCGCACGAAAGCGTAACTTATCCGCAGCATCTGCCGCGTTTGACACTAACTCACGTAGAAAAATTTCTTTGTTTGAATACAAAGAGTGAATCATCAGATGAAGAAGCTGTTTTACTTCTGTTTGAAAACCGTGGGTTTCTTTTTGGGCTGCTTCAGCCATAATCCAATATCTCCTCGTTGAATGGATCACGTTTAATGTTAAACAGGTAAGGTCGCTCAACGCACTTTTCAACGTTTAGAACGAAAATTTATTTTTTATAAGGAGATTTATCTTCAATAAAGTTTGATGTTGAGTATTTTGTGGGCGAGCGATAAGAGAGAACGTGACGTAGGCCCGCCAGATGCAGACCCACGTTGAGTGTTTTAATTACTAAGAATGGGTATACCCCAATTTACAGTACTACAGTTTGCGGCGACCCGAAAATGCGTGGGTGAGAGTATTACCATCAATATACTCGAGCTCTCCCCCAACCGGCACGCCGTGGGCAATTCGAGACGCATCAACGTTATGGCTTGCACAAAGTTGAGCGATATAATGTGCCGTGGCCTCCCCCTCTACAGTCGGGTTTGTGGCGAGGATAACTTCATTTATCCCACCTGCGGCAAGACGAGCCTCAAGCTCAGTAAGACCAATTTCTTCTGGCCCAACGCCGTCAATAGGAGACAAATGACCCATAAGCACAAAATACTGCCCCTTGTAACTTAAGGTTTGTTCGATTGCTAGTACGTCTTGTGGGCTTTCAACAATACATAACAAGCCACTTGCTTCTCTTTCAGGGTGACGACAAATGTCACATAGCTCGTCTTCAGTAAATGTTCTGCAGCGCTTACAATGATGAATATGCTCCATGGCATTGTGTAATACGTTGCTTAAATCAATTGCCCCAGTGCGATTACGCTCTAATAGGTGAAATGCCATACGCTGAGCGCTCTTGTTGCCAACGCCGGGAAGACACGTTAGTGCCTGAATTAATTCTGAGAGTAGCGGACTGAACTTCATAGTATTTACTGCTTTGGTGCTTTTTCTTTTTGATTCGAGCTTTCGCGGTATTTAATCACGTTCCGCTTTGCTTGGTCGAGCTTAACTTCATAAATGTTGCCCCCAAATAACCCCTTGTACTCTTCATCGGTGAAAACCAGCGTGTTGTCGTCATAAAACGTCACTGCCTCTTTTTGTGTAACTACGCCTAAATCAATACGCGACACATCGCCACTGAAGAAGTTATCGCCTTCAAAATTTTCAAATAACCACAGGCTTGTTGAATCTAACAGCACTAGTTTCGTCCGATCAGGGCTTATTGCAGCCGATGTGATCCAGCATAACTTTTCAAGGGTGGTACAGGTTTTAAATTCGCCAATGAACTGTGCGTCAAAGTTCGCGGCATGGTCCCCCACCTTATACAACTTGGTGATGCCATCGAAGGGTTTTGTTCTATTTTTTGTAAACAGGTAGAGATTACGCTTGTACTCTACGAACGCTTCCAAATCGTAGTTCTTGTCTTTCGGTTTTACTTTTCCTTTTCCCATTTCCGGGTAAGTAAACTTGATGATTTCTGCTTCTGTGGTATCGGTTTTTATATCAATGGGGTTTTCAATTTTATAAATCGTTAACCAGCGTCGCTTGTTGTCATTGTTACCGAAGTCTCCCAAAAAAAAATGACCGAAACTGTTTTGTGTCATGTCTTCCCAGTCGACGTTTTTGGCATTTGTAACTGTAACTTCCCTCTCAATAGTTCCATCTTTATTGAGCATATAAAGGATAGGTCCATCGCCACTGTCGTTAATGGCCCAAAGCCTTTTGTATTTATCGTATTCTATACCTGAAATTTCCTTAAGCTTCGGGTCGACCGTTACTGTTTTCATTTTAAACAGGTCGTAAATACTCATAAAAAACAACACGGTTGCGATGGGTAGTAAAATAACCGTGGTGATAACTAAGCCTTTCCTTAGCACTACTAAAACCTCTATTTTAACGAGTTAACTTTCGCGTTTAGCGGTTAACTGAACACGTTGAGTTTTCTGAAAGATAAAAAACGCAATGATACAACGATCATTCAACTATTTGGGACACTTTTTCTACGGAACAACGGTTAAATGAGATTTTACTGTTAATGTCGATGAGTTGGGCATGCGCTCAACATTTGTAAGCTGTGTATCAGCCCATAATTATCAACGTATCATGCTGAAAACAAGCCTAACCTTTATCAGTAAGTAGACGTTGACGTCCATCTTTATTGAATACGGTTTCATCGTGCTTTATGAATTTTTCAATGATTGACTGCTCATGGTCAGTAAATGCAGTTTCAAAATTTTGGTGACCAACGCTCACTGTAGCTTTTTGCCCATTTGCTAACTTTTCGTTAGCCAGCGCTAACTGACTAATGAAATCATTTAACGATATCCGATTGTATGTAAAGATCCCGGGCTTACTCAATGATGCAGGTGTGAGTAAGTCATCATGTTCAAGCATAAAGGCGTGTTTGAAAATTGCTTGAGACTTTGTGAAGCAGGCAGTAGGGCTGCGCAGAGTAGCAGCTTCTGGAAGCGCTTTAATACGGATGCTCTGACCATTGTCTGCGGTTTGCCAAGTTACACCACACACACTAACACTAAATGCATCCACCTGATTAGCAGTTTCCTTTCGCGCTAGCGTTGAGACGGTATCCAATGCTTGAAGCTCAGCAAGAACTTGAGGTAAAGACGTCATTGAGAGCTTTTCAACTGTTATCTTTCCTGCGTTGGACTGATAAGTAAGCTTCAGCGTGTTCTCTAGATAGTAGACTTGGCCTGTGTCCTTCCAAAGGGATACAGCGGTATTATTGATAGACGGGTTTTCGACGGCACAATCACGTTGGGCCTGAAAGCGTTTTAACATTTTTGCTAACACAGCATCCTCCCTCATTTCGAACTGCCACATTCTATTATTTGTGTTCCTTTGCCATGCGCAAGCTAAATGACTGAATGTGACAGTGTTTTAATGTTACGAAAGAAAGGCCTGGTTGAACTATTGCTAAAAATACTTATTTAAAACTCATAGCACGTTAGATTTTACGTGCGTATACCGACACCACAAACGGTAATGATAACTATTACCATATTGAAAAGTATGCGAGAATGGCAGCATGGCTTGATGACTAAGTAAGTAGGAAAACGAATGCGAAATCTTATAAACGCAACCGTAACCCAAGTTCACCATTGGAATGACACTCTGTTTAGTTTCAAAACAACGAGAGAATCATCTTTTCGTTTTGAAAGTGGTCAATTCGTTATGATTGGTCTTGAAGTAGATGGTAGGCCACTGATGAGGGCCTACAGCATCGCAAGCCCAAATTATGATGAGGAATTGGAATTTTTTAGTATTAAAGTACCAGATGGTGCGCTTACTTCTCGCCTTCAAAATATAGAACCTGGTGACCAGGTAATGATTAATGTTAGGCCAACAGGTACGCTCGTGCCTGGTTTCTTGTTACCCGGAAAACATCTTTATTTGCTCAGCACTGGTACAGGTCTAGCACCATTTATGAGTATTATCAGAGATCCTTTCATTTATGAAAGCTTTGAAAAAATTATATTAGTTCACGGAACGCGGTGGCGCTCTGAACTTGCCTATCAAAACGAAATTGAGCACCAACTTCCTAACAACCCTTATTTCGGTGACGAAGTGCGTGAGAAACTCATTTACTATCCTACTGTTACGAGAGAAAGTTATGAGAAAAACGGTATCGCTCACGAAGGACGGATAACGAAGCTAATTGAAAGCGGAAAGTTGCTGGATGATATAGGTATGCCTGAATTAGACACTGAAAATGACAGATTCATGTTATGTGGCAACGACAACATGCTACAAGACCTTATGTCTATGCTAGACGACAAAGGCTTCTCGAAAGCTAACTCGCGTCGTCAGGGGCATTATGTAATTGAACAAGCATTTATAGAAAAGTAATGCGCAACGCATTTGCCTGACCATCGGCAACATTTTAAGTTTTCAATAAAAATCGCCGGCGTGTTGCCGGCGATTTTCTATGAGTTCACTCGCAAAATACTTGCAAGCTGTATCGCTTCTAGCTTTACATAATTATTTAAAACGGCATTTTGAAGCCAGGAGGTAATGGCATTCCGCCAGTTACATCACCCATCTTCTCTTTGCTAGTTTCTTGAACTCGACGTACCGCGTCGTTAAATGCTGCAGCAACCAAATCTTCAACCATATCTTTGTCGTCGTCCATCAATGACTCATCAATGTCTACACGACGCACGTTGTGGTTGCACGTCATGGTTACTTTAACCATGCCTGCACCCGCTTCACCTGTTACTTCAATTTTGGCTAGGTCGTCTTGTGCTTTTTGCATGCGCTCTTGCATTTGCTGCGCCTGCTTCATGATATTGCCCATTCCACCTTTAAACATAATTTTTGTCTCGCTTCGTTTTGGTGTTAATAATTCTGCTATCGCACTTTAACCGAATCGGTTAGCACTGACGCATCGAAAGTCGATAGCAATGCTTGAATTGTATCATCGGTTTTAATCACCGAGTGTGCATGCGCATGGCGCATGGCATGAATCTCTTGTTGTAACGCAAAAGGTGTAGATGCTGGTTCACCTAACGTGATATTTACTTCAACGTTTTCACCCAACCCATGATGGATTGCATCAACCAATTGCTTTTTCGCACTATCATTTAATAAATGCGTCTGACTATGGTCAATTTCAAGGGACACTTGATTGCCCGCTCGAGAAAATGATGCGTGCAGCACCAATTGTTTGAGTAGACCAGCAACTGGCATTTGCTCAACTAGATTGCTCCATTCGTCAATTTGGCTAGCGTGAGTTAATTTGCTTCCGTCATTTAAGTACGCCTTTAACTGCCCGTCATAGGTACTGCTCAGCGGCGTATCAAAATTTAGAGCATCCCGCGCAAAAGACCGATCTCCCGCACTTTCCATCTGCTCTGGGGCACTGTCGTAATTGGAGCTGCTATCTGAGGGCGCTTCAACATAATCAGCACCTTCAACGTGTTGAGGTGGTTGATTATCGTAATCAGTAGCCCAAGGTGGCATATCCTCAACCGGTGTTTCCGAGTTTGATTGCGCCTCAGATTCGTCATTTGAAAAAGGCATATCCTCTTCAAATTCATCAAGCAAGAAATCGCTCGTGTTGTTTGAGCTAGAATGATTCTTTTCTGACTCGCTAGTATGCATAGTGTTAGAAGAATGCGCGTGAGTATTACCTAAAGACGAGCCTGAATTTGTACTTTCCAGTTGAGGAGTGTCACCGCGCGCAACACTATTATCTTTATGTTCTGAGCCGTTATCTATACGCTCCGGGCTGTTCTCTCTAAGCTCTGGGCTGCTCTCTTTAAGCTCTGGGCTATTATTTAGAGGCTCAGGGCTATGGTCTTGCAGCTCAGGGCTATGGTCTTGCAGCTCACGGCTGTCTTCATGCCCAACGGGGTTTAAATCACCACTCTTGATTTCGTTATCAGCGTTAGCCTGCCCTGCACTATTATCGCTACCCTTGTTAACTCCATGTGCAGTTTGTGCAGTACTCAAAGCCTCGGCTTTACTTCTGGTAAAGCGCGCTTGAATATCACTTGCACTTTCGGTCTTAGCATTTGCTGCGCTGGTACTTTTTGCCTCTGCTTCTTGTGCTTTTCTTTGCTTTAACTTTTGACGAAGAGCCAACATATCAGCCGTAGAGGTAAGCTGCTCTTCGGCCGTTAATGAGGACGGTTCGTTCTCGTGCGCCAACGACTCGCTGTTTTTGTCAGAGCCTTCGGCGTTATAAAAGCCCTCAGCGTTATGAAAACCTTCAGCGTTATGAGAGCCCTCAGCGTTATGAAAGCCCTCAGCGTTATGAAAACCTTCAAAACCTAAGGAGCCATCATCTTCTGACGGAGGTGGCATATCGTCCATGTACGCATCTAACGGAGGCCCATCGAAATGTTGCGCGGCTTCGTTATGGGGCGCACTGACTTCACTTGGCGTTGGTTTAAGTTCTGCAGCAACGCTTTCTGTTTGTACCGCTTGTACCGCGGTGTTTTCTACGGGTAGTTCTTCAAAAGACGAAGTTGGAGCTGGCTTTACGGATTCATCATCATGTGAAGCATCACGCTCAAGTGCTGTTGTTTGAGTTGTCGTTGCACCTGACTCTGCATGAGGTATCGCCGACAGAGTATCACTTCCACTCAACTCGCTTTCATCAGCGGCTGCGTGTTCCTGCTCTTGCTGTGATTCAAATGGAGACGTCGATTGTTCTTGCTGCTCTTTTTCGATTATTGATGTAGCAAGTGAATCAGGGGTAGATGGCGCACTTTCTAACGACTGAGCAGAGGTAGATTCAACCGATAGATGTGGAGGCCTCTCCTTCTGCACATTGGTTGCAGAAGTTTCGCTTAACGGCGCTTCCTCCTGCTTACCGACGTTTCCCGGGCCACCACTGAAAGAAGCATGATCTACAGGTAAACTATGCTCACTCCTCCCGTTTTCAATTTCACTTGCCGTGTCGTCGATGGGGGTATTTGGAGCAAACGACATCATTCGCATCAATGTCATTTCAAACGCACTTTTTCCATCCGCAGCAAACGGTAAGTCTTTTCTTCCTTGCAGTGCAATCTGATAAAGCAGCTGCACTTGCTCAGCTGGAATAGTTTTCGCTAATTGAAATATCGCTTTAGCCGATGTGGTTTCTAGCTTACATGCTTCAGGCACCCATTGCGTTAATGCTATTTGGTGCAGCAGGCTAGCCAATTCGCTGTGTACGTTGTCATAATCGGGGGCTTGCTCTGCGATGTCATTGACCAACTGCAATACATCAGCAGGACTTTTACTTACCACAGCATGAACCACTTTAAGCAACTGGTTCTTGTCCATCAGCCCCAGCATATCGGTTACCACCGATGCCAGCACTTGATTTCCACCCTGTGCAATCGCTTGGTCAGTTAAACTCAGCGCATCACGCATACTGCCTTGGGCGGCTCTTGCCAAAAGCGCTAACGCTTGTGGCTCGAAAGGCAGCTGTTCATGCTCTAAAATATGCTGCAGCTGTCCAACAATCTGCTCCCGAGACATGGCTTTCAAGTTAAACTGCAAGCAACGGGATAAGATGGTTATCGGAAGTTTTTGAGGATCGGTGGTCGCCAGTAAGAACTTAACATGTGGAGGTGGCTCTTCCAGCGTTTTTAACAGCGCATTAAAGCTGTGTTTTGAAAGCATGTGTACCTCATCGATAAGGTACACTTTGTAACGCCCGCGAGTGGGTTTGTATTGCACGTTATCAAGAAGCTCGCGAGTATCCTCAACTTTGGTTCTTGATGCAGCGTCAATCTCTAACAAATCAACGTAGTTCCCCTGCTCTATCTCTTTACAGGTGTTACATTGACCGCAAGGGTTTGCCCCTTGTCCTTCTTCGCAGTTAAGGCTTTTCGAAAAAATACGTGCAATGGTAGTTTTACCTACGCCTCGCGTACCTGTAAACAGATAAGCGTGGTGTAAACGATCGTTATCCAAAGCATTTGAAATGGCAGAGACAACATGTTCCTGACCCACAAGTTCACTGAACTTGCCCGGTCGCCACTTCCTTGCTAGTACCTGATAACTCATTATTACGTATTTCGCCTTTTGCTAGTTATGCTTTATAGCGATTATTCGCCTTCAAACTCACAAATAGAGTAGCTTTCTATATCAAGCGTACTCAATTTCTTCTCGCCACCTAGGTCCGGTAAGTTAATAACAAAACCTGCATGGTTTACTTCACCGCCTAGTGAACGAATTAGTTTCGCAGAAGCGGCTATCGTTCCACCAGTTGCAAGTAAATCGTCAATAAGAAGGACTTTATCACCTGGCTCAATGGCATCTTTATGGATTTCCAATGTATCCATGCCATATTCAAGCTCGTAGCTCTCGCTAACTACTTCACGAGGAAGTTTGTTGGGCTTTCTCACTGGAACAAAACCAATGCCCATTTCGATGGCCAATGGCGCACCAAAAAGGAACCCGCGTGCTTCAGTACCTGCTATCTTGGTAAATCCCATACCTTGATACTTTTCTACAAGTAACGAGATACAGCTACTAAATGCTTTGTGATCTTCTAAAACGCTGGTCACATCTCTAAATAAAATACCTGGCTTTGGATAGTCAGGTACGGTTTTCACTACTGATTTAATATATTCTGCAGTCACAATTATGCCTTGAATGTCTGCGTTATAACCAGAAGGTGAACCAGCCGGCGATGATATGCATCAACGGGAACGCGATTAGAGTTACTAGCGATGCTAGAAAGTACCACTTGTTATAGACTTCTTTGAAATCTGAATTGTCAGCCATTTGCACTACCTAAACAATTTTGTGAACAAAAAAATGGTGCTAAATGTTAATCGAAAGCAAGCCCGATTGACAGCGCTAATATGATCGATCGCTCACTTTCAGACCAGATCCTGGCGAAAGTTTAATATAAAGCAGGTAAATAGTAATGGTTACTTAGGATACTGGAAGCAGTATTCCTTTTTGTAACATGTCAGTGAGGGTTTGGTTCATACCATTTATAAGCACGTTTGAAGGAATTTGGGGAAGTTGTTGGCACAACGACTCAGCTAATTGTTCTATTTCCATCCCCAGTTCATTTTGTTCCAGCGTGTTGACTAAAATAGCCGTCACCGGATTAACATGAGCAAATTGAACGTCAAACTCACGGTCTCTGTAAACAACGTAGAACTGCTGTTCTTCGGCAGGTTGCTCTGGGATATAATCCTCACCAATTAGATGGACTTCGAACTGATATGCCGCCAACGAGGCATACGGTGACACTCTAATGGCGGAAACATTGTTTTCTTGCTGATAGAACTCAACATTATCTTCATTTTTTCTGATACTAACGTCAAGCTCAAGCCACTCATAGTGAGCAAGCTCCGCAGCAAAGTCAGGCAGAGTAAAATCGAAGTTTGGCTCTGTTGAAAGGTACTCAACGAACTCTTTACTTATTTCAGCAAAATAAGGAGAGCGGCATTCGTGCTCAATAAAAAACTGACGCACAATACTCTCCCATCCTTTTTCACCATACTGTTTTACCACAATAGATTTTAAAACGGGAAAACCGGTACTGACGAAATTATCGATATTGTTAAAAAACAGGGATTGATAGATTTTCATCCGACGAATGTGATCAGCGTCGGTATCACAAAATGTCTGTGGGTCTTTGATCGCATCAACGAACGTTTTTTGAGTGGTTTGAAATGACTGAGTCACGCGACACTTCCTTTAACGATTGATGCTTGAACAGCTTCGCATTTTGCTTGAATTTGCTTAATTTTCTTCACTTCCGCTAATAATTCGCTTAACGGGGGAATATTAAAATCACGCTCTAGCAAAGTCGGAAATACGCCGTGAGTAAGGTAAGCATGCTCCAACAGCGCCCAAACTGGCTCAATGACATCAGCCCCGTGAGTATCAACTTTCAAATCCTCTGCTTCATCATAATGACCAGCAATATGGCCATACACGATTTTGTCTGAGGGTAAGCCGTTAATAAACGCTTTCGCATCGTATTTATGGTTGATACTGTTCACGTAAACATTGTTTACGTCGAGAAGCATCTTGCAACCCGATTCTTTTAGTATGCTCTTGGTAAATTCAAGCTCATCCATCTCTTGGCCTGGCGCAATGTAATAAGAGACATTTTCTAAAACTAGCGGTCGTTCAATGATATCTTGAACTTGAACAATTCGAGATACTACGTGCTTAATCGCGTCTTCAGTAAAAGGAATTGGCATCAGGTCGTACATATGCCCGTTGCCAGAACAAAAGCTTAAGTGCTCGCTATACAATGCAATATTGTTTGCATCTAAAAATCGCTTAACGGTTTTTACAAACTCGACATCTAGTTTGTCGCTACTTCCGATAGACAAAGATAAACCATGAGTTGTAAAGGGAGCTTGCGAAGACGCTTGCTGAAATTGTTCTTGGTACTTCCCACCAAGTGGGATCCAATTTTCAGGGGCTACTTCCCAAAAATCGACTTCAGATGGCATTGTAGGTAAAAGCGCTTTTAGCATTTCCCGACGAAACCCAAGACCTGCGCCACAGATGTTTTTCATATCTTCCCCTTTACCGCATGGGATTGCACAATAGTAACGTACGTTACTAGACAAAAAAGGCCATCATTCGACAGCCATTTTTTGCTAAGCGTAACTCGTGTAGCCTTCATCATTCTTTTTCAAGCTACACGATGTTTTTTGAATGGCGGTTACATGCTACCGCA
>NZ_JACSOE010000094.1:0-12131 GCF_014349115.1 Alteromonas sp. BZK5
GCACTCGCCTCATTCATCGATTTTGTTTGTTCCTCTTCATTACACCTTAAGTAGAACGAAAGAGAAACATGATGAGTCATACAAAGGTATGTCAAAAAATACCTTTGCATGTATTTCGAAACTGCGAGATAAAAATTACCACGCTGTAACACCACCATCTACTGCTATGGTTTGCCCGTTCATGTAAGAGTTGCCAGGGGAAAGCATCAGCATCATGGTGTTAACGATTTCTTGCGGTTCGCCTAGACGTTTCATAGGACTTCCCATGCCTAGTTGCTCGCGCGCTTCAGGGGTGTTGTACCCGTCTACGTTCAAAATATTGGTAGGACTATAGAATGGGCAAATTGCATTAACGCGAACATTCTTTCGGCCGTATTCCACCGCGGCTGTGCGGGTTATCCCCGAAACCGCGTGTTTTGCTGCAGCATAAGCACCGCCCTTGGGGGCTCCACCTAGTCCCGCAAGTGAGCTTACATTTAAAACGTGCCCTTGCTTTTGTGCAAGCATAACGGGTATTTGGTACTTCATTCCAAACATAACGCCTTTTACATTCACAGCGAACTGCGAGTCCATGATTTCCTCTGTCATTTGATGAATTGGTGCAGGGTTATGCGCTATGCCTGCATTATTTACGGCTATATCCAGTTTGCCAAAGGTTTCAATGGCTGTTTCAACCAGTGCCTTATTTAGCGACTCGCTAGCAATATTACCCGCTAGCACCACGACATCAGTGAGTGCTTTTACATCCTTTTTCGTTTCCTCAAGGGCGGTTTCGTTAATGTCTGAAAGAACGAGTTTTGCTCCTCGGTTAGCAAGACCTAGCGATAACAAGCGGCCAAAACCACTGCCTGCGCCGGTAATTAATACAACTTGCCCTGAAAAGTCGAGTAGAGCATCCATGGTAATCTCCTATTAGTAACTGTTAAATGTTTTTTGAAACGTGGCTATTTCAGCTGCGTTTGGTTTATAAATTGAATGAGTAATTTGGCTAGCATTTCCCCTTGATCTTCCTGGATAAAGTGACCACCGTTTTCTACAAGGGTATGAGCCATACCGCTGCTACCAGGAACGAGCTTTTGAAATACCTTATCGCCACCTTTAGTGACAGGGTCGCTATCACCGAAAGCCGTAACAAAAGGTTTGTCATATTGCTTTAGCTTTTCCCATGCCTGTCTATTCGCCTGTGCCTCAGCATTGTCTGGGCTTGTAGGAACAAGAATAGGGAACATACGTGCACCTGCTTTAAAGCTTTCGTCTGGAAAAGGGGCGTCGTAAGCTGCAAGCGTCGCCTCATCTAGAACAGTGGTTGTGGCGTTTTGAATGATCGTAGATGTGGGAAATACGGCGACATCCTGTGAGAATCGGCGCCATTTGATGAAAGCATCACTTGGCGGGTGGTCGCCAGTGGGCAAACCGGTATTAGACACCATTACACCCGAAAAACGCTCAGGCATATCGGCGACAAGTCGCAGGCCTAGTAAACCTCCCCAGTCTTGACAAAAGAGTGTAACGGGGCCTTTAGTAGCCTGTGAAAACCAGTCTTTTAGCCATATCACATGACGAGCGTAGGAGTAGTCCTCTTTTCTTACTGGTTTATCTGAGCGCCCAAAACCAATGAGATCCGGCGCGATGACATTGAATCCCGCATCAGCCAATATAGGCATCATCTTGCGGTATAAATAAGCCCACGTCGGTTCGCCGTGTATTAATAGCACGGTATGTCCATCTTTCGGTCCACATTGATAATGGGCCATTGTTATTTCACTGCTTACTGTGTCTGTTACTTCAGTGAAACAGGGGGAGTAGGGAAAGTCAGTGATCGTGTCGAAGGCGCTTTCCGGTGTTTTAAGCACTTGCATAGCCAATCATCCTTTTGTAAATAAAATGTAATTACAAGTGTTGCCTGATTAACAAAAACACCGGTTTTATTTTCTGTCAAATAAACCTTAGGCAAGGTAGGACAGGCTCTGCGCAGAGAAATGAATTCACAAAGGGGCTGGCGGTCAATATTAAATATTATGATAAATGTCTATAACACCAATAAACTTGGATGATTGACAACACTGCAATAACATCCAGTTAACGTGATAAACAGGACATGGTTATGACTGAGATGGAAAATAAAGCCGTAGAATATGCAGTACAACAGGGTGTTGCCACGCTGACAATGCAAAGTGCGCCCGTTAATGCGCTGTCACGCGCTATCAGAGTAGGGTTGATAGAAGGCATAAACAATGCACTAGATGACGACAGCGTACGTGCCATTGTTATTACTTCTTCACTACCTATTTTTTCGGGTGGAGCTGACATCAGCGAATTCTCTGGTGGCGATTTGTCTCCCATGCTGCCTGAGGTACTAGACAAGATTGAAAATGCGTCTAAGCCGGTTGTTGCTGTTCTCCCTGGACCAGCATTCGGCGGTGGCTTAGAAGTGGCGTTAGCTTGCCATCATCGCATCACCTTTGCCGACAATAAGGTGGGTCTTCCAGAGGTAAATCTAGGCATATTACCGGGCGCAGGCGGTACTCAGCGCCTTCCTCGTTTAGCCGACGCACAAACATCGTTAGAAATGATCGTAACAGGCAAGCCTACGTCGGTGGTCAAACTTCCAGGTGTCTTCGACAAAATTTCTGATAAGCCTGAGCATTTACTTGAAGATACAAAAGCGTATTTACAAGCATTAACGCCAGATAAAGCGATTAAACGCACCAGTGATATCACGCTGTCCATGTCTGACGAAACGCAGGCGGTGTTTGATGCAGTAACTGCACAAACTAAAAAAGCGACTCGTGGTTTCTTTGCTCCATTAAAATGTATCGAAGCGGTACGCGGCGCTTACACGCTCGCTTTTGAAGATGGCCTTAAAAATGAAGGCAAGCTTTTCATGGAGTGTATGAATACGCCACAGGCGCGTGCCCAGCAGCATTTCTTTTTTGCTGAACGCGCAGCAGGTCATGTGAGCGATTTCGACAAAAATACTCCTGAGCGCAACATTGATAAAGTTGCGATTATCGGCGCCGGAACAATGGGCGGTGGTATCGCTATGAACTTCGCCAATGCCGGCATTCCAGTCACAATGCTTGAGCTCAAAGAAGAAGCGCTAGAGAAGGGATTAGCGCTTATTAGAAAGAACTACGAAAACTCAGCGAAAAAAGGCAAGTTAACCCAAGAGCAGGTAGAGAGCCGCATGGCACTGCTTTCAGGTACCACGTCGTATGACGACTTAGCTGATGTTGATCTCGTCATCGAAGCCGTTTTCGAGAAGATGGAAGTAAAGAAAACCGTATTCTCGACGCTGGATAAAGTGTGTAAGCCAGGCGCCATTTTGGCTTCAAATACGTCAACACTGGATATAGACGAAATAGCGACAGCCACATCCCGTCCTGAAGATGTGATTGGTCTTCACTTTTTCTCGCCAGCGAATGTGATGAGACTGCTAGAAGTGGTTAAAGCAGAGAAGACATCTGCTGAAGTCATTAAAACCTGCATGAAGATGGCTAAACGCATCAAGAAAGTAGCGGTGTTGGTAGGCGTTTGCTTCGGATTCGTAGGTAACCGCATGATTGAGCCTTACGGCCGTGAAGCTAACCGCTTACTGCTAGAAGGAGCAACACCTGAGCAAGTTGATCGTGTTTTAACCGAGTTTGGCATGCCAATGGGGCCGTTCACTATGGGTGATATGGCTGGATTAGATATTGGTTACTATGTACGACAGTCTCGACAAGAGCACATTGCACACGACCCCGCTTACGGTGCAGTGGCAGATCGCTTAGTAGAAAAGGGGCGCAACGGACTCAAAACCGGACGCGGAGCTTACAACTATGAACCTGGGAGTCGAGTTCCTGTCCCAGATCCAGAAGTACTAGAAATTGCCAAGCAAGAAGCAGAACGTTTAGGCGTGGTTCAGCGTTCAGACATTAGCGATGAGGAAATTCTAGTTCGCGTCATGTACTCATTGATTAACGAAGGTGCTGCCATCTTAGAAGAAGGCATTGCAGCTAAATCTAGCGATATCGACGTGATTTATGTTTACGGTTATGGCTTCCCTGTGTATCGCGGCGGCCCTATGCAATATGCCGACGAAGTAGGGCTAGGCACTATTTTAGATAAGCTGACTACCTATCGTGATCAATTGGGTGATTACGGAAAGATGTGGCTTGAACCAAGTAATTTGTTGGTGAAATTGGCCCAAAGCGGCGGCACGTTTAAAAGCTATAAAGCGAAGTAGACATAGCTCTCGTTTCCGAGAGTTAATCGACAGTGAGAGCTAGCGATAGCTCTCGCTACCCGACATCCGAATTTGGTAAAGCTAGGTAATTTCGAGAAGAAGCACATAGGCCTAGCTAAACTTTGGCTGAACTTTCAGCCCAACTGAAAGGAACATGAAAATGCGCGATGCAGTTATCGTAAGTACAGCACGTACGCCAATCGGGCGCGCTTATAAAGGTGCACTGAACAATTTACCAGCCCCTTCATTAGGTGGCCATGCTATTCAAAACGCAGTAGCACGCGCAGGGATCGACCCTGCCAGTGTTGATGACGTGGTAATGGGCGCAGCGCTAACCCAAGGCAGTGGCGGCATGAATATTGGCCGCTTGGCTGGCCTAGCGGGTGGTTTACCGGTTACCGTAGCGGGTATGACACTCGACCGCCAATGCAGTTCTGGCATGTATGCCATTGCTACCGCAGCGAATTCAATTCGTACAGGCGATACCAACATAATGGTTGCGGGTGGCTTAGATTCTATCTCTTTAGTGCAAAACAAAAATATGAATATGTTTCGTGCAGTAGACCCTGCACTGGTTGCTAAGCACAAAGATATTTATATGCCAATGCTTCAAACTGCGGAAGTGGTGGGTAAGCGCTACAACATTAGCCGTGACGTACAAGACGAATACGGTTACCAAAGCCAAATGCGCACAGCAGCGGCTCAAGAAGCAGGTAAGTTTGATGATGAGATTGTACCTATCACAGCAACGCAAGCCTTATTTAATAAAGAAACAGGTGAAACCTCTGAGCGTGAAGTGACCTTGTCGAAAGACGAAGGAAATCGACCAGAAACAACGCTAGAGGGGCTTAAAGCGCTTAACCCAGTGATAGAAGGTGGTTGTATTACCGCAGGTAATGCAAGCCAGCTTTCTGATGGAGCCAGCGCGACAGTGATTATGGATGAGCACTCAGCGGCAAAAGGCAATGCTCAACCTCTTGGTATTTATCGCGGTATTGCAGTGGCAGGCTGTGAGCCAGATGAGATGGGAATTGGCCCAGTGTTCGCCATTCCTAAGCTATTAAAGCAGCATGGATTAACCATGGACGATATCGGTCTATGGGAGCTTAATGAAGCGTTTGCAGTACAGGTACTGTATTGCCGCGATAAGTTAGGCATTCCAGACGAATTATTAAACGTAAACGGTGGTGCCATTTCTATTGGTCACCCATACGGCATGAGCGGTGCTCGCATGGTGGGTCATGCACTCATCGAAGGTAAACGACGCGGTGCGAAATATGTTGTTTGCACCATGTGTATCGGTGGCGGCATGGGCGCTGCTGGTCTATTTGAAGTAATATAGGTATTGGGTATGGAAGGTTATAAAGCTCCACAACGTGACGCCATGTTTGTAACACATGAGCTACTAAATTATCAAAATCACTATCAAAAGCTTGGCTTCGACGAAGCATCAGAAGACTTGGTGTCGGCGATTTTCGCTGAAGCTGCAAAGTTTTCAGAGAACGTACTGGCACCCATCAATGCATCAGGCGATGAAGAAGGGTGTAAGTGGGTTGATGGTGAAGTAACAACGCCTAAAGGTTTTAAAGAAGCTTATCAAACGTATGTTGAGGGCGGATGGCCAGGAATGTCTCACCCTGAGGAATTTGGCGGTCAGGCATTGCCATATTCATTGTCATCTATCATTGCTGAGTGGTTTTCAGGCGCAAACCATTCTTGGGCGATGTACCCAGGTCTAAGCCAGGGGTGTATGGAAACCCTCAAGGCGCACGGTACTGAACTTCAGCAAAAAATGTTCCTAGAGAAACTGATAAGCGGTGAGTGGACAGGCACCATGTGTTTGACCGAAGCACACTGCGGTTCAGACCTTGGCATGTTGAAATGTCGCGCGGAACCTCAAGAAGATGGTACCTACAGCTTAACAGGAACGAAGATTTTTATTTCGGCAGGTGAACACGACTTGTCTGAAAATATCGTACACATTGTGTTAGCTCGATTGCCAGATGCGCCAGAGGGTACCAAAGGTATTTCACTATTTGTTGTGCCTAAGTTTAACGTTTCTGAAGATGGCGAAAAGCAAGATAGAAACGCAGTAGGATGCGGAAGCATTGAACATAAAATGGGGATCAAAGCCAGCGCAACCTGCGTGATCAACTTTGATGGTGCAAAAGGTTATTTGATTGGGCCACCAAACCGCGGCCTAAATTGCATGTTTACGTTCATGAATACCGCACGTATTGGCACTGGTCTAGAAGGCTTGGCATCATCTGAAGCAGCATTCCAAGGTGCGCTTCGCTACGCAAAAGACCGCATTCAGTTCCGTTCATTAACAGGGCGTAAAAATCCTGATGGCCCAGCTGATCCTATTATAGTGCACCCTGATGTACGTCGTATGCTGTTAACGCAGAAAGCGTTCGCGGAAGGCAACCGAGCGCTTGCCGCTTACTGTATGCAGTTAGTTGACGTTACTTTGTATGGTAGCGACGAGGCTGAGAAGCAACTTGCGGATGCAAAACTTGCATTCTTAACGCCTATCGTAAAAGCCTTTTTAACTGAAACCGCGCAAGAAGCCACGAGTTACGGTATGCAGGTTTATGGCGGCCACGGCTTTATCAAAGAATGGGGTATGGAGCAGCTAGCTCGCGATACCCGTATCTGCACCATGTATGAAGGTACTACAGGTATTCAAGCCGTTGACCTATTAGGTCGTAAAGTAATGGGCTCTAATGGCGAATTGCTTAATGTGTTTGTTCAAGAAGTGCGCGACTATTGTAATTCATTGCGCGATAACGCTCAGTTTAGTGCTTGGACTAACGCGCTAAACTCTCATCTTGACGAGTGGCAGCAGATCACTATGGATATCGGTAAGGCAGCAGCATCGAACCCAGATGAAATTGGTGCAGCGTCTGTCGATTACTTAATGTACTCAGGTTATGTCACCGTTGCTTACTTCTGGCTAAAAATGGCAGTGAAAGCACAAGAACAGCTTGATGCAGGTAGCACCGAAACCGAGTTTTATAAGAGTAAAATCTTAACAACGGGCTTCTACTTTGACCGTTTGTTAACCCGTACTCGCTCACTGGTTTCGGCAATGCAATCAGGCGCAGACAACTTGATGTCTATGCCAGAGAGTATGTTCGCTATCGAGTAACGACATAAAAGTAATACACGTGCGTTACTAAAAGACGTACGAAAGGCCGAGAAAATAATGTAGCCGAGAAAATGATTTAACCAAATAATCATTTGGATACGTTATTTTGCTCGGCTTTTTTGTTTCTTAAAAACAACATAGAGGAAGTGAGCACAGTGGTTGTGTCAAAGTACGTGAATGTTGAGGGAGCCAGCCTTCATTATTTATCCCGAACGCGTCGCACTGGTTACACAGGGAAAAACCTGAATGGGTACAAAAAGAAGTGATAAATTTTATAGGGTTCTAGAAAGGGGTGAGGCCCCTAAAAGGGGCCTCCAGTGCGGCGTCCTGCCGCTACCATGTTGAATCGTTACATCACATGGTGTGATTAATTAGTTATATTAGATTCTGCCGTTAAGCTCTGTTGAAATAGGAGAGCTTTGAAGACCTTGTTCAGCGATCCACGCTTGAAGTGTCTTACCGTCTGACTCAGGCTCTGCTAAGTCTTTGCTTGGCATTTTCTTAACCAGTAGAGTACCTACTTCAACCGCATTGCTAGTAAGAGCAGTGCGAATTAGGCTTTGGCCGTTACAAGAAATGCCAGAGTAGTAATCGCGAAGCTTAAGTTTGTAGTCCGATTGAACGCTACGCATTTTCTTACGTAGTTCGCCCTTGTCATCTGCTTGAACAATCGTGCAAATGTTTGCAAGTGCTTCGTTGATGTCATTAGCCTGAGCTGCGTTAGAAAAAGCTAAAGTTGATGCTGCAATTACTAGAGAAGTTTTAACGATTTTCAACATGGTTAAATTCCTTCGGTTGTTGTTATTAAGATTGTGTTAGTTCGTTGAGATGCATTAAACCCGAATCTAACTATTTGAAAAACATGTTGTAAAATAACATGGTATGTCAATCCATACCTAAAGTGTGAGCTTGCGTTACGAGCTCACGCATACCGTAGCTTGATTACCCAAGTTACTGGGTTGAAGAACGTGAAAATTTAAAGAGACAGAAAGTAAAAAGGCCCCGTAGCGGGACCTTTCATTGCAGCTGACGCTGCAACCATGTTGAATCGACTCACATGGCTATGTGAATTAGTGCTTAGATTCTATCGTTAAGCTCAGCAGAAATTGGCGAGCTCTGTAAGCCTTGCTCTGCTATCCACGCTTGAAGTGTTTTGCCGTCTGATTCAGGCTCAGAAAGGTCTTTGCTTGGCATTTTCTTAACAAGCAGTGTACCTACCTCAACTGCGTTGTTCGTTAAGGCCGTGCGGATAAGGCTTTGACCACCGCATGAAACACCTGAGTAATAATCACGTAACTTTAATTTGAAGTCAGACTGTACGCGACGCATCTTCTTACGCAATTCGCCTTTGTCGTCAGCCTGAACAATAGTACAGATGTTTGCTAGTGCCTCGTTTACGTCATTTGCTTGTGCTGCGTTTGAAAAAGCTAATGTTGATGCTGCGATGACTAGAGAAGTTTTAACGATTTTCAACATGGTTAAATTTCCTTCGTTATATTTGTTTAATTAATCGGTTTGTCTGTTCGGGATTAATTAAAAAACAATCAGGTCGAATGAAAAACATTCATTCAAATAACAAGGTATATCGAATAATACGTTAGACTAAAGATGTAACAGGTATAAAATGCGCTGTAGCCTTTAGTATTAAAGGGCGTAGGCAAACTAAGTTGAATTGCAATCGAAGATCAAAAAAACAGCCAAATAAAGTGCAAAAAAACAACGTTAATGCTGTTTTTTTGCTTTTTGTTGAAGTTAATGCGTATTAAAAATGTACGCAATAGGCATTTTATTAATAAGAAAAGAACGAAATTAAGAAGTAAGCAGTGCTGAGGCAGTACGTTCTGTCGTGATGAGCCCATTGAGCAATTTCGATCGCAGAGCGCCTCTTATAGCGTGCAGTTTGTTGTCGCCCGCTGCAACACCCACTACAGGCTTTTCTGGCGTTGCTTTCAACTTAAAGCTCGTTACTCTCTCGTTAATATCGCAACTAATCAGCGCACCTTCTTCATTAAAGATCCAGCTTATGATGTGGAGAACGTTCAAACGGGTATTGTTCACATTGATGTTGGTGGTTTTCATCGGGCATATGAAGCCATGTATGTAGACAGAATAACGCCTGCATCCACAAATGACGATATCGCAACGTTAAAGGCTCAGGGAGTAGGGGATACTCTTTTTTTATGCATTGAATTTTATCGACTGATATAAAAGAAAAAAGCGACCCGAAGGTCGCTTTCTAAAGTGCAGATTTCTCTGCAACCATGTTGAACTGGTTCACATGGTGTGAAACTGTTTTATAGGCGGTCGTTGATAACCGCAGCAATTGGGTTATCTTGCAGACCGTTTTCCGCAACCCAAGCTTGAAGTGTTTTTCCATCAGCTTCAGGTGCTTCTAAATCACTTTTTGGCATTTTCTTAACAAGTAACTCGCCAGCTTCTAAAGCATTGTTTAGCAGTGCTGTACGAATTAGGCTGTTACCGCCACAGCTAATTGCTGAGTAGTAGTCTTTAAGTTTCATACGGTAGTCTGATTCGACTGAACGCATTTTCTTACGTAGTTCGCCTTTATCGTCCGCTTGAACGATAGTGCAAATATTCGCTAGTGCTTCGTTAACATCAGCCTGTGCTACGCCCGACACACCTAATGTCGCTGCGATAACAAGAGAAGTTTTAACAATTTTCAACATGGTTAATTCCTCAAGTACTTCTATGGATTGTTTGTTTGTTCGGGAGGATTAAACGACAAAAATGAAATCTTGAAAACGTTCTAAGCGATACTTAGGTATGTGGTTTTATAAGTTTATGGAGACAAAAAAGCGCCCATAACGAGCGCTGTTTGGAGAAGTGGCGTTAGTGAGGTTTATAGTTGCTCGCTACTTCCATTATTTGTTCACGCATCCACATATGAGCGTGATCATGGTCGGCGCTTACATGCCAATAAAGGAAATACTCTACAGGCGGTAAATCAAAAGGAACCTCGTACAACGCAAGATCGTAATGTTTAGCAAGGTGATACGGCAGGCACGCGATTAGGTCTGTCTTTACTATCGTACTTGGAACGGTTAAAAAATGTTGACCTCGCATAACTTCCTTGCGTCTTTTGCCCATTTTATCTAACGCAATATCTATTGGACCCACACCAGATTTACGCTGTGACACATTAATATGGCCTAATCGTAGAAAGGTATCTAAGTTAAGCCCGTTTTTAAGCGCAGGATGATTTTTACGTGCTAACACAACAAGTCTGTCTTGGGCGATTTTTTCTTTACACAAATGAGGGTCTGTAAATGTCGATGCATCTGAGTAAAAGTCCAACGTGCCCGATGCCATCGCCGAAACAACTTGGCTTCTAGGAATCTCGTAATTGGTCAACCCAATATTTGGCGCCAAATTCTGCAAACGTGAAATGAGTCGAGGCATAATGCTTACTTCAAGCAAATCACGGCTGGCAAAGTTAAAGGACTTCTCGGCTGTGAGAGGGTCGAATGTATGACTTTCTTGCACGCTTCTGCGTAGTAAGGCTAAAGCTTGTCGAGCTGGAACAATAATATTTTGCGCTACGGGGGTAGGCGTCATACTGTGGCCAGTACGAACGAACAGCGGGTCGTTAAGCATTTCTCTTAGCCTTGCTAAAGAGTTACTTACCGCTGGTTGAGTAATGCATAAGACATCTGCTGCCTTGGTTAAGCTTCCTGCCGTGTAAATGGCGTCGAATACTGCAAAAAGGTTCAAATCGATTCTATTGAGATTCATAACTAATCCTTTAAGAGCGAGTGCCCTGAAAAAAGCCAATAGATGAAGAGGCGCTAGTTTGTATCACGGTGCGTTTAATAGAAAACTGTGATCCAATGCTACATAGCATCTACGAATAATTTACGTTAGTGTAACAAGAATATTTATAAATACCTATTATTAAAAGTTAATTGAAACATTCAAGGTAATAATAGTAGTTTTATCGTCAATAAATGGAGATTGGACTGAAAAATGAAAACACTTTTAGACGTAGCAGTGGGAGATACCCTTGAACAACCTGAATGGCTGGCGGTTACGCAGGACATGATCAATCAGTTTGCAGACGCCACGGGCGATCACCAGTGGATACATTTAGATGCTGCGCGCTGTGAAAAAGAAAGTCCCTTTAAAACAACAATTGCGCACGGCTTCTTGACTGCCAGTCTCATGCCTAAAGCATTCGCTGAAGTGATTGCGCCAGACGAACGTATCGCGTCTATGATTAATTATGGCATTGATAAGTTACGTTTTCTTGAACCAGTAAAAAGTAATGATGCCGTTAAATACCGATTCAAACTTGTCGAAATCACTGAAAAGGCGCAAGGGAAGCTTTATAAAGTAGAGGCAAGTTGCTTACTTAAATCGAATGGGAACCCTGCGCTAATAGGTGGCTTTCTCATGCTCGCGGTGCTTAAGCCTTGATAGATTGTTGTTGTACGCGGTAAAAGTGGCTGTATAGACTAGTACGGCATATTGCCAAATGCGTATTTCGATGCGTGTACTACGTCGTTGTCTAGTTGATATGTCGCACCGTGTATTGCAGAATCATAATGCCACAAAATAAAAAAAGCCTGAGATGCTGGCGTTTGTTGACCTTTGATATATAGCAAAGGTCAACAGGGCCTAGTTTAGCAATCGTCAGGGAGCCTGTAACAGATTCTGTGTAACTGCCATTAGTTAATGTGCTTTTCGAGTCGTTCCTCGAACTCGATAATAAAACGACTCATCGCCTGACGCCAG